>NZ_JADQBD010000051.1:0-22848 GCF_017808115.1 Chryseobacterium sp. RR2-3-20
ATCTACAAGCTAAATCGAAGATATTTTGGAGATAGCCTCTTTGAAAGGCTTATTATTGCTAACATTACAGGGTTATGATTAAAAACGGATAATCAAAAATGAATTGTAAAAAGTGATATAAAATACATTCTTTCAAAACAAAATAGAGAATATTCCGTTTAATTCTTAAATTTGATGAATGCAAAAGTATTTTTACCTTATTCTATCATTGTGTCTTGTGAGCTGTTATACGTATCAGGTTAAAAAACCGGCGGAAATTACCATAGACAGTAAGAAAAATCCTCAACAGAATGTAGCTGTTAATCAATCTGTTGTTAGTCAGGAAGATATTGAAAAAGTACAATCGCAAAAACAAAATGTTCCCCCGAAGAATGTTCCCTTAAATGTTCAGGAAAAACTCATCGCCAATAAAAATTATAAAATTGATGTTGGAGGAAGAAAATATAAGATAATAGTCGATAAGTGGGAAAATGATAGTTTAGTAGCTCATCCGGTTGGGAAACCAAGTAAGATTTTGAAGTTTCATAAAAACCAGATTAATAGTGAGAATATTGCTGAAAAACGTTTTTCGCAGCCTATTGCCGATATTGTTACAGTAACTGTTTATGCAGGAATTGCTGTTGCTGTTTGGGCTCTTTTGCAGTAGTTTTTTAGAGGTTTTTCAAATAATCAAAACAAATTTAATTGTCTTTCCCTGTATAATAATTGTAATCTTTTATAACGATTCCGATAAATTGTCTTTCGGTCATTTTGGTAGAATCGAATTCAATTTTCAAAATGCTTTTAATTTTATCCGAAAGTATGGAAATAACGTGTCTGTCATCTATTTTTAATGCTTTCAGGTAATTGTCTTTAATAATTCTCATGTCATTATCTGTTAAGCCAATAACCTGCGGAAAAGTAGGAATGTAGTTCTCCTGAATGTTTTCTAAAATAGTATGAGAAATATTGATTTGATTTTTTAAAGAAATTACTGCCGTTCCGGAAGCGATGTCTCCTAATCTTTGGTTGTTTTTAGAAACAATCATAGAAACCAACCCGATAATTCCCAAAAGGGAAGTATCTACCAATCTGAAGACCCATCGGATAAGATAATCGCCAAAACTTGCTTGGTAACCGTCTATTTTCACCACCCGTATTTTTACTATTTTTTTTCCCGGAGTCTGTCCTTCCATCAGAGATTCAAAAACAATAGGGTAGAGGGAAACCGGAAGTGTTAAAACAATATAAACAGTTGCTTGAGACCAATTATCCATGCCATCTAAAATATATCCCAGATTGAGAACGCTGAAAAATAAATAAAATATAGTGAAAAGGTAAGCCGCTTTTATCGCACCGTCTATAATGTACGCCAAAATTCTTTCTCCAATGCTAGCTACATTGAAATTAATATTTACATTTTGAGAGGTATTTATCGCGATTTGAGACATATTTTTTATTATTTTAGCCTTACAATTATGAGAGAAGTTTATTTCATCAAACAAAATAAAGAAAAATGGTTGGGAATTGAGCAGGTTATTCAGGGTAAAATCAAAAAAAATCCTGATGATTTGTCATATTTGTATATTAACCTTATCAACGATTTGTCTTTTGCCCAATCTTATTATCCCAAAAGCAATACTACGGTTTATCTGAATCATTTATCTTCTCAGATTTTTCAGAAAATTTATAAAACCAAAAGGATCGAAGAAAACAGACTTCTGTATTTTTTTAAAACTGAAGTTCCTATGATTGTATTTGAATACAGACGATACCTGCTGTATTCTTTTATTTTTTTCTTTTCCTTCATGCTCATCGGTGTTCTTTCGGCAATATATGATAAAGATTTCGCCAATCTCATTTTAAGTGATGGTTATGTAAATATGACCATAGAAAACATTAAAAATGGAAATCCTGTAGGAGTATATCAGGAAGGTTCTACTTGGGGAAGCACCATTGGTATCACTTTTAACAATATTATTGTGGGAGCCAAACTTTATCTTTACGGAATTTTTCTTGGAGTGGGAACATTCTTCGTGCTGATGCAGAATTCTATTATGGTAGGTACATTTCAGTATTTTTTCTATGAACATGGTGCTTTGGCAGACAGTGCAAGAGGAATTTGGCTTCACGGAGCCTTTGAAATTTTCAGTATGATTGTAGAAGGGATGTGCGGGTTAATTTTGGGAGCTTCAATTTTATTTCCGAGAACGTTATCAAGATTCAATTCATTCAAAAACGGATTTAAAAATTCATTCAAAATATTTTTAAGTACGATTCCATTTACCATTTGTGCAGGAATTATAGAAGGTAATGTAACAAGACATGCATTAAAAATGCCTTTAGCCTTAAATCTTATTATTATTTTCGGATGTTTGGGAATCATCAGCTTTTATTACTTTTTTTACCCAGCAATCGTTAACAGAAAAATTAAAAAACAAATTAAAAATGCAATTATTTAAAAAAAGAGATTTCGGAACTTTTATAAGCGATACCTTTTCGTTTTTCAGACTTTACGGGAAAAATTATTTTAAAAATTATATTCTTCTCAATGGTTTTTTGCTAATTCTGTTGGTGCTTATTTTTATTTTTGGATACAAAGAGCTTTTCATGCAGGCTTTTGCATCTAATAAAGGGGGTGAAAGTTATTATTTTGAAAGTTATTTTCAGGAAAATTTAGGCATTTTTATTATTACGGGAATTATTACGTTCATTGTATTTATGGTGTTAATGATTATTAATTACCTGTACCCTGTGTTTTACATGAAAAAACTTGCACAAGGACAGAAAAACATTAAAGTGGACGATATCATGTCTGAGTTTAAAGCGAATGCAGGGAAAATAGGAAAACTATTGCTGGGATTAATTTTTATTGTGACGCCGTTGGCATTAATCGTAGTCGGAATTTCTTATGCTTTAATTCTTATCATCATTGGTATTTTTCTTCTCTTGCTGGTATTACCCGTGATGATTAATGTTATCAATTTCCTGATGTTCGATTACTTCAACAGTTCGAGAGGTTTTTTTGCAAGTTTAAGCTATAGTATCCGTTCGCAGTTTTCTTATTCTAATGCCCGAGAAGGTTCACCATTTTGGAAATATTGGGGAGCTACACTGGTAATCTACATTATCATTTATGTAATTACGACTGTTTTCACGATGATTCCTATGATATTTTTCATGGTAAAACTTACGACTTCTGCACCAGATGGTAGTTTTGAGCAAAATCCGTTTTCCGGAGGATTTGGAATTCTTCTGTTTGTAACGTATGGGGTTTCTCTTCTTTTTTCATTTCTTCTATCCAATTTAATGTATGTAAATTCTGGATTAATGTATTTCGACAGCCGTAGAGATCTTCATCAGCAAGTCGATTTGCAGGAAATAGATACTATCGGAATTAATGAATAAATTTCTTTTATTTCTAGCTGTTTTTTTTAGTCTTGGCTTTGTAAAAGCTCAGGAAGAATATGCCGAAGAGGTGATTTTAGATTCTGTAGCGACTACACATTACAGAAATATGTATGTTGCAGATTCTGTTCTGAGAGAAAACCCGGTAACTAATACTGCTATATTTCCGAAAAAATTTAAAGAAAAACTGGCTTCCAGATACAAGGATAAAGATTTCGATTATTCTGCATCACAACCCAAAGAATCTTTTTTTGAAAAACTGCAACGCAAAATTGCAGAAATCATCAGAAGTATATTCGGAGAAACCAGCATGGAAACTTCTTCCAAAATTACGACAGTTATTATTCGTCTTTTTGCAATTATTTTGGTAGGATTTCTTCTGTATTTCATTGTTAAATTTCTCATTAAAAACAACGGAAATCTGTTTTTTGGAAAGAAAAACAAAAAATTAGAGATTAAAGATGAAGAACTTCATGAGAATATCCACGAGATTAATTTTCCGCAAAGTATTTCATCTTTTGAAACCAACAAAGATTACAGGTCTGCGGTGCGGTATCAGTTTTTGTTTGTACTGAAAAAGCTGAGCGATAAAAAACTGATCCAATGGAATCCCGAAAAAACCAATAAAGATTATGTTGCCGAACTGAAAACTGGAAATCTGAAAAATGAATTTTTTGAACTTTCTTATATATTCGATTATGTTTGGTACGGAGAGTTTACGATTGATGAGAATAGTTATAACCGGTTCAGAAATCAGTTTCAGAGCTTTAAAGCTTAATTGGAGTTCTGTAAAATAGTTTTTCGAATATGAACAAAACTTTCAAAATATATGGTGTAGTCTTTATTGTTATCATGGTCATTGTTGCTTTATTTGAAGTTAACAAAAAGGAGGTTGTAGATTGGCGTAAAAATTTTGATGTTAATAAAAAATCACCTTTTGGACTGTTCATTTTCAATAAAGAATCCAAAGATTTATTTAAAGGAAATATTAAGAAAATAGATGTTTCCCCGTACAATTATTATTCAGAAAACAAGAATAAAAACACAGGTAAAAAAAATATTTTAGTCATAGAAAGTAAGCTGGATGCAGAATCTTGGTATAAAATTTTGGATCAGGCAAAAAGTGGAAGCAATGTAATGATTATTGGCTCCGATATTCCAAAGAAGATATCAGATTCAATAGGTTTTTATAATTCTCATAATTCTTTCGAAGACAAAAACTCGCTGCAATTTACCGATTATAAATTCCTAAACGATTCCATTAATTTGGATAAGTTTCCCTCGGGCGTAGGATTTACTTACATTAAACCAAAAGTTGAGGTTTTAGGAAAAACAGTTGAAAAAGATAACGACGATCAGGCAAATTTCATTAAAGTTTCTTTTGGAAAGGGCAATATCTTCGTACATAGCGAACCGCTTTTTCTTACCAATTATTACTTACTGAAACCTCAAAATTTAAAGTACACTCAAAATGTATTTTCATATCTGGATGATAGCGAAACTTTGTGGTTTACAGAAGCTAATACTCTGGAATCGAGATGGGCACTGCGTTTTTGGTTATCTCATCCTCCGTTAAAGTATGCTTGGTGGGTTCTTTTGGGCGGTTTGGTGCTTTTCATTGTCTTTAATGCAAAAAGAAAACAACGTATTGTTCCTATCATTGAGCCTTTAAAAAATACGTCTGCAGATTTTGTGAAAAGTATTGGGAATTTATATCTTCAGGAAGGAGATTTTCATGATATGATGGCAAAAAAAGCCCAATATTTTCTAAATAAAATTAGAATTGATTTACTAATTGATACTAAAAATTTGGATGCCGATTTTGCCAAAAAACTTCATTTAAAAACAGGAAAATCTTTAGAAATAATTGAAGAAGCTATAGTTTTAATAAAAAAAGGTCAAGATCCTTATGCAAGTGTTGTTAAAGAGGATTTATCGAGAATGAACAGACTTTTGGATGATATTTTTAAATAAAAAACATACAATAAAAACAGAATAATATGGAATTTAATGAAGAACAGAATATAGAAAACAACAATTCTATTAATATAGATAAAGAACAGCAAGAGCCGGAGCAATTTGAATCCAGAATCGATATGTTGGAATTGAGACAGAATTTAGATAAAGTAAAAGAAGAAATTGCCAAAGTAATAGTTGGACAAGAAAAAATGGTAGAACATCTTTTGGTGGCATTACTTTCTAACGGTCATGTTCTTATTGAAGGGGTTCCCGGTGTTGCCAAAACCATTACTGCAAAGCTTTTGGCAAAAACTATAGATGTAGATTTCAGCAGAATACAGTTTACGCCCGATCTTATGCCTTCGGATATTCTGGGAACTTCAGTTTTCAGCATGAAAAATTCTGAGTTTGAGTTTAAAAAAGGGCCTATTTTTTCAAGTTTTATTCTTATTGATGAAATAAACCGATCTCCTGCAAAAACTCAGGCTGCACTGTTTGAAGTAATGGAAGAAAAGCAAATTACAATAGACGGAAAACGTTACGAAATGGAAGATCCTTTTTTGGTAATTGCTACCCAAAACCCAATTGAGCACGAAGGAACTTACAGACTTCCCGAAGCACAGCTAGACCGTTTTCTGTTTAAAATAAATGTGGGATATCCCAATTTGGAACAGGAAGTGGCCATCATTAAAAACCAACACGATAACAGACTCGAAGATAAAACTGAGGCTGTACATAAAGTTATTACGGCACAACAGCTCATTGGATACCAGAAATTGGTTAAAGAAATCATTGTAGAATCTCAACTTATCGAATACATTGCTAAAATCATTATCAATACAAGAGAAAATCAGTTCTTGTATTTGGGTGCTTCTCCTAGAGCAAGTTTAGCATTATTAACTGCTTCTAAGGCTTTTGCAGCATTAAGAGGAAGAGATTTTGTAACTCCTGAAGATATTAAAGAAGCAAGTTTTGCAGTTTTAAGACACCGGGTAATTGTTTCTCCGGAAAGAGAAATGGAAGGTTTGTCTGCAGATGAAATTATCAGACAGATTCTTGAAGGAATTGAAATCCCAAGATGAGTTTGAATACTTTAGACACACAAAATCTAAAACCCAAAACTTGAAATCATGAAAAACTTATACATCAATACCCGCTTTTTTTTCGCATTAGTTGGCGTAGGAATGCTCTATATTTTGGCATTCTTCTTTCCGTTTTTCATGGTTTTAGGACACGGTTTTTTAATCTTGGTTTTCTTAACGGTTTTTGTAGATTATTTGCTGATCTTTCGTCCAAAAGATGTTCTTCTTGCCCAAAGAATTTTACCAGAAAAACTTTCTAATGGGGACGAGAATTTTGTTAAAGTAGATATAAAAAATGAATACAGCTTCAAGATTAATGTTAAAATTATAGATGAAATACCTTTTCAGTTTCAAAAGAGAGATTTCTTAATTACAAAAAATATTCTTCCGGGTAAAAATGTATTTTTTCAGTATTCTTTAGAACCAAAAGAGAGAGGAGAGTATAATTTTGGGGCTTTAAATATTTTTGCGTCTTCTCCCATTGGTTTTGTTTCTAGACGTTTTATTTTTCAGAAAGATGCTTCTTTGGCGTGTTATCCGTCTTTTATTCATCTCAGAAAGTATGAATTAATGGCTCTTCAAAATGAATTTCTACTTGGCGGAATCAAGAAAATAAGAAAACTGGGACACACCATGGAGTTTGAGCAGATTAAAGAATATGTTCCCGGAGATGATGTAAGAACCATCAATTGGAAAGCGACTTCTAAAACCAATCGTTTAATGGTTAATCAGTTTCAGGACGAAAAATCGCAACGTATTTTTATGTTGATTGATAAGGGGAGAACGATGAAAATGCCTTTCAATGGTTTAAGTCTTCTCGATTATTCTATTAATGCAACAATGGCTCTTTCTCATATTATTCTGAAAAAAGGCGACCACGCTGGAATGATGACTTTCTCCAAGAAAGCAGATAACAGAGTTGCAGCCGATAATAAGTCGGGACAACTGAAAAAGATTTCTGAAGCTCTTTATAATATTAAAACCGATTTTTTTGAAAGTGATTTCAACAGACTTTATCAGGATGTAAAATATTCTATCAACCAGAGAAGTTTAGTTTTACTTTTCACGAATTTTGAAACTTTGGACGGACTCAACAGACAAATGAAATATCTTCGCGGAATTGCCAAAAATCATTTGTTGGTGGTTGTTTTCTTCAAAAATACTGAAGTTCAGAAAATCATTCATTCTAACCCTGAAAGTATGCAGGAAATTTATGATGAGATTATCGCAGAGAAATTCGAGTATGAAAAGAAGCTTATCATTCAGGAATTAAGAAAGTACGGAATTTACTCGGTTTATACTCTTCCGGAAAATCTTAATGTAGAGGTAATTAACAAATATCTGGAGATAAAAGCGAGAGGGATTTTGTAATTTTAAAAGTGAAATTTGAAGACGGTAAATACTTTAATTTTTATTCCCAATAAGTATTTATATTCGTTATTTTCCAAACTGCTATTATATAATTAAAAAACAATATCATGAAGAAAATTTTAATTATCGGATTGCTTTTACTACTGGCATTTAGCTGCGAAAATAAAAGAGAAAAACTTCATAGGGATGGTGAACCCGATGTTTTATTTGTGGAAAGTGAAGACCATGAAATGAATGCTGCCATAGAAAAAGCAAAAGAAACATTCAATAGAGATTTTCAAACTGCACTAGAAAGCAAAAATCCTCAATATTCTAATTTTGCAATTAAACAGAAATTCAATACTGATAATGGTGGAGAACATATTTGGATTGGTGATATTAAATTTGAAAATGGAAAATATTCTGGCATTGTACAAAATACACCCATAATCCTATTGGAATTCAATTGGGTGATAATATTACTATAAATCCAAATGAAATTTCAGATTGGATGTATTATGATAAAAATATTGTAAAAGGAGCTTATACGGTAAAACTTCTCAGAAAAGGAATGACTGATGAAGAGAAAAAAGAAATGGACGCAGATGGTCTTATTTATGAATAAGCTTTTTAATATTATGAATTATTAACTTTAAATTTAAAAATGAAAATAACACTCAATAGAATCAACGACGATTTTTTATTTGAATGCACCAATACTCAAGGGAATTCAATTTTGTTAGATAATACTTCTCAACCGGGAGCAAAAGGTGTTTCGCCTATGGAAAGTGTTTTAATGGCAGTAGCAGGTTGCAGCGGGATAGACGTAGTTTCAATTCTAAAAAAACAAAGGCAGGAAATTACAGATTTTAAAGCGGAAGTCGAGGGAGAAAGAATTCCTGTGGATGATGCAAAACCTTTTAAATCGATCACCGTTAAATTTTTTCTTGAAGGAAATATAGATCCCAAAAAAGCTTTAAAAGCATCGGAATTATCTTTCGAAAAATACTGTTCGGTTTACAAAACTTTAGAACCTAATGTAGAAATACATTATGAAGTTTTTGTGAATGGTGATAAAGTAGAGTAATAAATTTTTAAAATAACCTGTTGTGCATTTAGGAATTTAAAAAAAAAAAGATTGTCCATTTGATTAAAAAATCGTATATTTAATTGATTACCAAGTTATTAAATACATGAACAATCTTATTCAAAACTACAAAATTATTTTAAAAGAATTGACAAACACCTGTAAATATATTACTACAAGTAAGCAAATTAGGCTTCCAAAAATGTCTGATTTGGAACTTGTGGCACTCAATCTCACTGCAGAATATATGTCTATTAACTCTGAACTACAGTTATTTAGATGCATTTCAGGGACTGATTTGGAGGGAAGAATTGAAAGGAGTGTCTACAATAAAAGGAAAAGAAAACTTTTTCCCTACATTGAAAAAATCAGAGAGACCTTGAGCAGCAAGTTTTCGGATTTCACCGATGTCTTTATTGTGGATTCCACGCCAATTGAAATCTGTAAAATAAGTCGGGCAAATCGTTCTGCAATCTGTTCCACGGATGAGATCAAACCTGCATATGGATATTGTGCCGCACAAAAATCTAGGTATTTTGGCTATAAACTTCATGCGGTTTGTGACAAAAATGGAATCTTCCACTCGTTTGATTTTTCCCCTGCAAACGTTCACGACGTGAACTATCTGCACGACATTAAGGAGAATTTTGAAAACTGTTTATTAATCGGCGACAGAGGGTACATCAGCAAAGAATACCAACTGGATTTATTCAACTATTCCAAGATAAATCTTTCGGTTCCAATGCGTAAAAACCAGCATAATTTTGTGGACTTTTCCAAGACAAAATCAAAAATCAGAAAGAGGATTGAACTGCGAAGCAATCGTGAATACCATTGAAAAAAAATTAAATCATGAACAAACCAATATTTCGCAACTGTGCGGACAGTTCTTAATAAATATTAACCTCGCAAAAACCTTTCAAGGTTTGGCAACAAGAATAGTATCAAAAATAACTTCTTTTACCATGATTAAATATCTCAATTTTTTCGTCTTCAAGAGAAGTTTGAATAAGTTAAAAATTAATTTGTGCTAAATGCACAACAGGTTTAAAATATAATAAAAGTAAAGTTTGAGAATTAGTGTTTAGCAATAACTCTCAAATTTTTTTTGATTTTATGTAAGTCTGGGCTTCAGAAGTTTAGCAACAGTGGCAGTCCAGCCTGTTTGGTGAGATGCACCGACTCCTCTTCCGTTGTCACCATGAAAATATTCGTAAAAAGTGATATAATCTTTAAAATGAGGATCATAATTAAATTTATAATTTCCGCCATTAAAAGCACGTTGTCCGCTTTCATCTTTTAGAAAAATAGAACATAATCTTCCGCTGATATTTTGGGCGACTTCATCAAGATTTTTCTCTTCTCCGCTTCCGGTTGGAAATTCTACTTTTAAGCTGTTCCCATAATAAAAATGAAATCTCTGTAAGCTTTCAACAATCAGAAAATTAATAGGAAACCAAATAGGACCTCTCCAATTACTGTTTCCGCCAAACATTCTGCTGTCGCTTTCCGCAGGAGTGTAATAAACTACATTTTTATTGCCGTGAACGGTGAAAACAAAGGGTTCTTTTTCGTAAACTTTAGACATTGCCCGAATTCCATAAGAGCTTAAGAATTCTTTTTCATCCAACATTCTGCTCAGCACTTTTGTAAGTCTGTTTTTTCTTAAAATACTCATTAGATGTTTTCTTCCGCTGCCTTCTTCATCCCAGTGAGAAACCAGTTTGGTAAGTTCGGGCTTGTTTTTAAGCACCCAATCCATTCTTTCTCGGAAATTAGGCATTTTGTCGAGAAGATGATGATCTATAATTTCAACTGCAAACATCGGTATAAGTCCCACAATACTTCTTAATCTTAGAGAAACGCTTTCTCCATTACCGAGCTGTAAAACATCGTAGAAAAAGCCGTCTTCTTCATTCCATAGTCCTTCTTTGCCTTCACCCATATTTTCCATAGCTTCTGCAATGTATAGGTAATGCTCGAAAAACTTAATCGCCATATCTTCGTATACCTGATAATACTGTGCAAGTTCCATAGCGATTCTCATCATATTGAGAGCGTACATTGCCATCCAACTCGTTCCATCCGCCTGTTCCAGATGTTCGCCGTCTTTCAGTTCCATGTTTCTGTCAAACGCACCAATATTATCAAGTCCTAAAAAGCCGCCTCCAAAAATATTTTTACCATTTTTATCTTTTCGGTTCACCCACCAAGTGAAATTGAGTAATAATTTCTGAAAAACTTTTTCAAGAAAGAGCAAATCGGGTTTGCCATTCATTTTTTCATCAATTTTAAAAACTCTGAAGCAAGACCAAGCATGAACGGGCGGATTTACATCACTTAAATTCCATTCGTAAGCCGGCATTTGCCCATTGGGATGCATATACCATTCTTTGGTGAGTAAAAGGAGTTGGTTTTTGGCAAATTCGGCATCAATAATAGCAAAAGGAACACAGTGAAACGCCAAATCCCACGTTGCATACCAAGGGTATTCCCATTTATCGGGCATTGAAATAATGTCTTTGTTGTGAAGATGTTCCCATTCTGCATTTCTTACATAATGTTTGAAATCTCGTGGAGCTTCGTAATTAGGATCGCCGTGCAGCCATTTTCCGACATTATAATGGTAAAACTGTTTGTTCCAAAGCAACCCGGCAAATGCCTGTCTTTGAACATTTTTTTCATCTTCAATGTAAGTGTCCTGTTGAATTTCACTGTAAAAATCATCCGCTTCTTTAATTCTTGCAGCAAATATTTCATCAAACTGATAAAAAGCATCATCCATATCATACGGAGATAAACGGAATTCAAAAGTTTTTGATTCTTTTGCTTTAATTATTTCATCTATTACAAATGCGGCTTTGGTCCCTCTTTGCTCGGGGTTTATTGTTTCGTGATGATGAATGATATAATCATTAATTCCGTCTTTGTAGTAAGTGTTTTCTACCGCAGGAACTCCATCTAATTTAGGATGGTTGGTTTCATTTTCACAAAAAACTCTTTTTGCATTTTTATTTTTGCTGTAAAACTTTTTTATAGAAATACTATTGTGTAATATATTAATACAGCCATCTTTTCCCGCTTCAGTCTGTCCTTTGTATTCGTTGTAACCCCATTTCCAGTTGTTTCTGTACCAAATAGTTGGTAAAATAACCAAAGGGGCATCTTTATCGCTTCTGTTGCATGTTGTTACTCTTATCAAAATATCATGAGCATCAGATTTGCAATATTCTATAAAAATATCGAAGTATTCATCATTGTCGAAAATTCCGGTATCGAATAGCTCGTATTCTGGATCTTTTTTGGAACGGCTTGCATTTTCATTGAGAATGTCCTCGTAAGGAAACTCGTTGATGGGATATTTGTACACCATTTTCATATAACTGTGAGTAGGCGTATTGTCGAGATAATAAAAAATTTCTTTAATATCTTCTCCATGATTTCCCTGCGGATTGCTAAGTCCAAAAAGACGTTCTTTTATTCTGATGTCTTTTTTATTCCAAAATGAAAATGCAAAACAGAAAAGTTGTTTTATATCGGAAATCCCGGCAATACCTTCTTCTCCCCATCGGTAAGTGCGGCTTTCTGCATTGTCGTGATTGGCAAAATTCCAGGCATCACCGTTTGGGCTGTAATCTTCCCTTACATTTCCCCATTGTCTGTTGCTTACGTAAGGTCCCCAGTTTTTCCATTCTTTATCTAGTAATCTTTGCTTTTCAGTATTCATTTTCAACCTATTTTCATTACGAAGGTAGTTTTTTTGATAAAAAATTCCAACTCATACCATTTCAAATATCATTAATGTTTATCCAAATTGCCTATGATAAGGGATGTTTGAAGTAAAATTAAATTTTCATCAATAATTAAAATTAAATTTTTATATTTGCATCATTCGATCATTCAAATATTGAAAATGTTATCAAGAAAGGTTGAGGGATTAGACCCTGTGAAACCTTAGCAACCCTTTGCGCAAGCAAAGAAGGTGCTACGTTCTACCAAATTTTTGGACAGATAACTTACTGAAGTTCTTTTCAGCCATTTCCTGTGGCATTTTCAATTGTATTAAAATAATAGAATTGAAAGCAGAACTTAAACATATTAATTTTTCGTATTGTACAAATTCCGGTAAGGAATATAGCATCCCGTTGAGCTATCAGCTCTTTGGGAAAGACTTGTTTTCTGTACCGATTATTTTGGTGAATCATGCCTTAACCGGAAATTCAAATGTTTCTGGGGAAAAAGGATGGTGGAAACAATTAATTGGTGAAAGGCAGGTGATTGATACCCAAAGATTTACTGTTTTGTGTTTTAATATTCCAGGAAACGGGTTTGATGATTTTTTTGTAGATGAGTATGAAGATTTCACGCCTTCAGATATTGCCAATATCTTTTTGAAAGGTCTTGAAGTTTTAAACATTAAAAAACTATATACCATTATAGGAGGTTCTTTGGGCGGGGCAATCGGTTGGGAAATGCTGGTTAAAAAACCGGATCTTGCCGATATTTTCATTCCTGTTGCCTGCGATTACAAAACACACGATTGGCTTCACGCACAATGCTTGGTTCAGAAATTTCTGCTAAATCAACCGAATGAGCCTTTACAGAAAGCCAGGATTCATGCGATGTTATGCTACCGAACGCCACAGTCTTTAAATGATAGATTTCAAAATAAATTTAACAACGAAAAAGACAGATTAGAATCTGAAGACTGGCTTATTCATCATGGGAATGTGTTAAACGAAAGATTTAGTTTAAAATCTTACAGGTTGATGAATCATTTGCTGATGAATATCAATGCAGAAGAGGAAAAATTAGAGAAAATTCAATCTCGGATGCACATGATCTCCGTTGATACCGATTTATTTTTCCCGGCTTCTGAAATACGAATGAGCTTCGAAAAATTTAAGGAGAAAAAGGAAAATGTCTTTTATCACGAGATCACTTCAATACATGGGCACGATGCCTTTTTAATGGAATACGAACAGTTAAATACAATCATTAAAAATATATTAGGATGAAAAATAATACCAACGAAATAAAATTTTTAAAAAACAGATCCATCATCAAATTTGAAGGGGAAGATTTTCATGGAGAAATAGGGATTGATGGAAGAATTTTTAAGGCACTTACCTTAGCACGAATTAGCGTAGGAGTCATTTCTCAACAGGCTATTGAAAACGGATTATCTATTTTGGTGCATGAAAATGATTCTGAAAAAGCAGTAAATTGCTTAATTGATGAGTTTGAAGCAGAAAGAAAATCAGGAAAGGTTTCCCAGATTTACAGCATCAATAATGTTTCGGTTTTAGGCTTTGTTACCGAAGATTTCAATAAAGTATTGGCAGAATTGGCAAGAAATAATGTGTTCCCTTTACTTTTGAACCAAAATGCAGCTGAGAAAAGAGTAAATATTGTCGTAACTTCTTCACAAGACGAGAAATCAAAAAATATTATTGAGTCTGAAATTTCTAAAAAGCCGAAAACGGTTCATTTAGCGATTATTGGTCACGGAAATGTGGGTGAAACATTAATAGAGCAGGTTTTAGAGTCTTCAGAAGAAATCAGAAGGCGTAAAAAAATAGACCTTAAAATAGTGGCAGTCGCTAATTCTAAAAAAATAGCTTTCAATAAAAAAGGTTTTGATAAAAACTGGAATGATGAGATACTCACCGCAGAAGATTCTTCGGATATTGAAAAACTCATCCAGTTTTCCAAAGAAAATCAACTGGAAAACCTAATTGTGGTAGATAATACGGCAAGTAAAGATTTTGTGAACAATTATCCTGTTTTAGCAGAAAATGGTTTTGATCTGGTTTCATCCAACAAAATTTTCAATACACTTCCGATTTCAGAATACCGTCAGCTAAGATATATTTTGAATAAAAATAACAGAAGATATCTTTACGAAACCAATGTGGGTGCAGGATTACCTTTAATAGATACGATTAAATTACTTCATCTTTCCGGGGAAAATATCACAAGAATAAAAGGAGTTTTCTCAGGAACTTTAAGTTATGTATTTAATAATTTTTCTCTGAGAGAAGACAGATTCTCTGTCATTATCAAAGAAGCATTAGAAAAAGGCTTTACAGAGCCAGATCCCAGAGAAGATTTATCCGGAAATGATGTTGCAAGAAAACTACTGATTTTGGCAAGAGAATTAGATTTAATTAATGAATTCAATGATATAAAAATTCAAAATTTAGTTCCGAAAACTTTGCAGTCGGTTTCAAAGCAGGAATTTCTTGAAAGGTTGAAAGAACTGGACGAAGAATACGAAAAATTGAAGAAAAACCAAGAGCCTGATCATGTTTTAAGGTATGTGGGAGATCTTCACGGAGATTTACAGAAAGAAAAAGGTGAGCTCGATGTAAAACTTGTTTCCGTACCTGCGATGTCAGCTTTAGGACAGTTAAAAGGTTCAGATTCAATTTTCGAAATCTATACCGAAAGTTATGGTGAAAATCCAATCGTTATTATGGGAGCCGGAGCGGGAGCTAAAGTGACAGCGAGAGGCGTTTTTGGAGATATTTTAAGACTTAGTGAAAACAAATAAAATTAATGTAACAATATAATAGTGTAGCAATTTACCAATTCTTATAGCTGTGTCATTCTGAACGAAGTAAAGAATATCATTGTTATATTGGTAAATTATTACATTGGTAAATTAAAATTTATGGAAAATTTTGAAACTCTTGCGATAAGAACCCAAACGGAAAGAACTCAGTTTGATGAGCATTCTACGCCGCTTTTCCTTACATCAAGCTTTGTTTTTGAGGATGCAGAAGATATGAGAGCAAGTTTTGCTGAAGAGAAGTCGAAAAATTTATACAGCCGTTTTTCAAATCCGAACGTTTCCGAATTTACAGATAAAATCGTACAAATGGAAGGTGCAGATTCGGGATATGCTTTTGCTACAGGAATGGCGGCTATTTATTCAACATTTGCGAGTTTGCTTAATGCAGGCGATCATATTGTGAGCTGTCAGTCGGTTTTTGGTTCAACTCATACACTTTTTACCAAATATTTCCCTAAATGGAATATTGAAACGACTTATTTTAAAGCAAATGATGCCGGAAATGTTGAAAAATATATTCAGCCAAACACCAAAATACTTTATCTTGAAACCCCTACAAATCCTGCCATCGAAGTCTTGGATCTCGAATTTTTCGGAAAAATAGCCAGAAAGCATAATCTTCTGTTTATTGTAGATAACTGCTTTGCCACACCTTATCTTCAACAGCCTATAAAGTATGGAGCCGATATTGTGGTGCATTCTGCGACCAAATTAATTGACGGTCAAGGTCGAGTTTTGGGTGGTGTTGCCGTGGGGAAGGCAGATTTAATCCGTGAGATTTATCTCTTTGCGAGAAATACAGGACCGGCAATGTCTCCATTTAATGCCTGGGTTTTATCTAAAAGTTTAGAAACTTTAGCCATCCGTGTTGAAAAACATTGCGAAAACGCCTTAAAAGTAGCAGGATTTTTAGAAAATCATCCTCAGGTAGAATTGGTGAAATATCCTTTCCTAAAGTCTCATCCTAGTTACGAAATTGCCAAAAAGCAAATGAGATTAGGAGGGAATATTGTTGCCTTTGAAATTAAAGGAGGCATAGAAGGCGGAAGAAATTTTTTAGACAAAATTAAAATGTGTTCTCTTTCTGCCAATCTTGGTGATACAAGAACGATAGTAACGCATCCGGCTTCTACAACGCATTCTAAACTGTCTGATGACGAAAGAAATGAAGTTGGCATTACTGCAGGTTTGGTTCGTTGCTCTGTTGGTTTGGAGCATGTGGATGATATTATTGCAGATCTGAAACAAGCGTTGGACTAATTCAATGAATGGGCTTTAGCCTGTTTGAATATAAAGAAAAAATGGCTTTAGCCTAAATATAAAATGAAAAATTCAGAACAATTATACAAAGCATTATCCGACAGAATTTTAGTTCTGGACGGAGCAATGGGAACTATGTTGCAGCGGTACAAATTTGAAGAAGAAGATTATCGTGGCGAACGTTTCAAGGATTGGGAATATCCGGTAAAAGGAAATAACGATTTACTTTCATTAACGCAGCCTCATGCAATAAAGGAAGTTCATAAAAAATACTTGGAAGCTGGGGCAGACATTATAGAAACCAATACGTTTTCGGGAACTACGATTGCGATGGCAGATTATTACATGCAGGATTTGGTGTATGAATTGAACTATGAATCTGCAAAAATTGCCAGAAAAGTTTGTGATGAATTCACAGCTCAAAATCCTGATAAACCGAGATTTGTTGCCGGTTCTATCGGGCCTACCAACAGAACAGCGAGTTTAAGTCCGGATGTTAATGATCCGGGTTTTCGGGCGATTACTTTTGAAGAATTGCGTGTAGCTTACAAACAGCAATGTGAAGCTTTATTAGACGGAGGTTCAGATATTTTGCTGGTGGAAACCATCTTTGATACCTTAAATGCCAAAGCGGCATTATTTGCTATTGATGAAATTCAGGAAGAAAGAGGGATTTCAATTCCTATTATGGTTTCAGGAACAATTACCGATGCTTCAGGAAGAACATTAAGCGGACAAACCGCAGAAGCATTCTTGATTTCTGTTTCACACCTAAATTTATTAAGTGTAGGTTTTAATTGTGCACTAGGAGCCAGTCAGTTAACTCCCTATTTAGAAACATTGTCACATAATTCAGAGTTCCATATTTCAGCTTACCCGAATGCGGGCCTTCCCAATGCTTTCGGGCAGTATGATGAATCTCCGGAATTTATGGCTGAACAGATCAGAGAATATGCCGAGAAAGGTTTAATTAATATTATTGGTGGATGTTGTGGTACAACACCAGACCATATTAAAGCAATTGCAGATTTGGTACAAACCTACCAGCCAAGAAAACTTAACGTAACAATATAACAATGCATCAGTTTATTAGTTGTCTAACAAAATATTATTCTGAACGAAGTAAAGAATCATATTGTTATATAGGTAAACTTTTATATTGGTAAATTAAAAGATGAAATACTTAAAATTATCAGGGCTTGAGCCCCTTATTATAACTCCGGAGTCTAATTTTATTAATGTTGGAGAGAGAACCAATGTGGCGGGTTCCAAAAAATTTCTTCGATTAATTAAAGAAGAAAAATTTTCAGAAGCTTTAGATATCGCCAGAGATCAGGTAGAGGGGGGAGCTCAGATTTTGGATGTCAATTTTGATGACGGTCTTATTGATGGTAAAGCTTCCATGGTCAAATTCCTTAATCTTATTGGGTCAGAGCCGGATATCTCTAAAATTCCGATTATGATTGATTCTTCCAAATGGGAAATTTTGGAAGCCGGTCTTCAGGTGGTACAGGGTAAATGCGTGGTAAATTCCATCAGTTTAAAAGAAGGAAAAGAAGAGTTCGTAAAACATGCCAAAGCTATTAAGAGATACGGTGCGGCGGTTATTGTGATGGCTTTTGATGAGGTTGGGCAGGCTGATAATTACGAAAGGAGAATTGAAATTACCAAAAGATCGTACGATATATTGGTTAATGAAGTTAAATTTCCTGCAGAAGATATAATTTTCGATTTAAATATATTTCCGGTAGCTACGGGAATGGAAGAACATCGCAAAAATGCCATCGATTTTATTGAGGCAACGCGCTGGGTTCGTCAGAATCTTCCGTATGCGTCTGTGAGCGGAGGAGTTTCCAATGTTTCGTTTTCATTTCGTGGGAATGATACCGTGAGAGAAGCCATGCACTCGGTTTTTCTGTATCACGCTATTCAGGCGGGAATGAATATCGGAATCGTAAATCCTGCAATGCTCGAAGTTTATGATGAAATAAATAAAGAGCTTCTGGAATTAGTTGAAGATGTGATTCTTGACAGAAGAGATGATGCCACCGAAAGGCTTTTAGATTATTCTGAGCGTAATAAATCGGTTAAAAAGGAAAAAACAGAAGAACTTGAATGGCGTACCCACTCTTTACAGGACAGAATTACCCATTCTTTAGTGAAAGGAATAGATCGGTTTATAGAAGAAGATGTAGAAGAGGCAAGACTTCAGTCTGAAAGACCACTGCATGTGATTGAAGTTAATCTGATGGCGGGAATGGGTGTTGTGGGCGATCTTTTCGGAAGCGGGAAAATGTTCCTTCCACAGGTTGTAAAATCTGCCCGTGTTATGAAAAAGGCGGTAGCATATCTTCAGCCGTTCATAGAGGCAGAAAAAGATCAGACTCAGAAAGCCAACGGGAAAATCCTGATGGCTACGGTAAAAGGCGATGTTCACGATATAGGTAAAAATATCGTAAGTGTAGTTTTGGGCTGTAATAATTACGAAATTGTTGATTTGGGGGTGATGGTTCCTGCCGAAAAAATCATTCAGGCGGCTGTTGAGCATCAGGTGGATGTGATTGGTTTGAGCGGATTGATTACGCCAAGCTTAGACGAAATGGTGTATATCGCTTCAGAATTAGAGAGACAAAATTTAGATTTTCCTTTATTGATAGGCGGTGCAACTACTTCAAAAGCCCATACCGCTGTGAAAATAGATTTAAAATATAAAAATGCCGTTGTGCATGTTAATGACGCTTCCAGAGCGGTAAATGTAGTGAGTTCATTATTGGGTGACAGAAATAAAGAATATGTTGAAGATTTAAAAACCGATTATTCAGATTTTAGAGAAAAATTTCTGAACAGGCAGGTGGAAAAAAATTATGCTTCTCTTGAAGATGCCCGAAAGAATAAGTTTAAAATAGATTGGGAAAAAGAAGAAATTTTTACACCGAAAAATTTAGGTATTCAGGTTTTTGAAAATCAGGATTTGAGAGAATTATTACCTTTTATCGATTGGTCGCCGTTTTTCAGAAGCTGGGATCTCCATGGGAAATATCCGAATATTTTGGAAGATGAGGTAGTAGGAGCTCAGGCAACAGAATTATTTAAAGATGCACAGATTATTTTAAAAAGAATTTTAGATGAAAAACTATTGACGGCAAAAGCAGTTTTCGGAATCTTCAAGGCAAATTCCAATGAAACGGATGATATTTTGATCTTCGATGAAAATGGTGTTCAGCAGTCAAAATTCATTACTTTAAGACAACAGGCACAGCGTTCTCAGGGAAAAGATTATCTTGCTTTAAGCGATTTTATTGCTCCTCAAAGTTCAGAAAAAACCGATTATGTGGGAGCTTTCTGTGTAACAACAGGTTTCGGAACCGATGAACTGGCTGAAGAATATGAAAAAGCGAACGATGATTATAATGCGATTATGGTAAAAGCTTTGGCAGACCGTTTTGCAGAAGCTTATGCCGAATTTTTGCATAAAAAAGTCCGTACAGAATATTGGGGCTACGCCAATCAGGAAAATTTAAGCAACGAAGAATTAATTGCCGAAAAATATAAAGGAATCCGCCCTGCTCCGGGATATCCTGCATGTCCGGATCATTTGGAAAAGCATGCAATTTGGGACTTGTTAAAAGTAGAAGAAAAAATTGGAGTTTATTTAACTGAAAGCCTAGCGATGTTCCCAACGGCATCGGTTTCGGGATATTATTTCGGAAGTCCGCACGCCAAATATTTTGGTTTGGGAAAAATTGATGAAGACCAGTTGAAAGAATATTCCGAAAGAAAAGGTATTTCTTTACAGGAAGCAAGAAAATGGCTTAATCCAAATTTAGCAGACGGAATTTAAGCTGAAAAAACAAAAAATTAAACGTACTATCATTACATGAAAATCACCGAACATATAAAAAACGCAAACGGAAAAACTTTATTCTCCCTCGAAGTTGTTCCGCCTCAAAAAGGTATTGGAATTGAAGATTTATACAAAAATATAGACCCTTTAATGGAATTTAGACCTCCGTTTATTGATGTCACCACTTCCAGAGAAGAGTATATTTACATCGATAAAGGAAATGGTTTGATGGAACGCCGTATCACCAGAATGCGTCCTGGAACTTTAGGGATTTGTGCCGCAATTCAGCATAAATATAATGTAGATACCGTTCCGCATTTGCTTTGCGGAGGTTTTACCAAAGAAGAAACCGAATATCTTTTGGTAGATTGTATGTATCTGGGGATTGATAATATTATGGCGCTTCGTGGCGATGCGATGAAAGGACTTCAGTATTTTGAGCCAACTCAGGGAGGTCATGCGAGTGCAATGGATTTGGTTCATCAAATTAATGATTTGGGGAGAGGGAAATATCTTCACAATCAGGACGAAATTTGTGATGAACACAACAAATTCTGCATAGGCGTGGCCGGTTATCCCGAGAAGCATATGGAAGCACCCTCTATGAATTATGATCTGAAATGGTTAAAACAAAAAGTTGATGCCGGTGCAGATTATATTGTGACGCAAATGTTTTTCGACAATAAAAAATTTATAGAGTTTGTGAAAAAAGCAAGGGAAATGGGAATTACTGTTCCTATTATTCCCGGAATTAAGCCTATTGCAACCAAAAAGCATTTGAAATTACTGCCTCAGGTATTTAAAATAGATTTACCGGAGGATTTAATTAATGCTGTTGAAAATGCCAGAAATAATGAAGCAGTTAAACAAATTGGGGTAGAGTGGGCAATCAGCCAATGCAGAGAGTTGTTGGATTTCGGAGTTCCTGTACTGCACTTTTATTCTATGGGTAAAAGTGATAATATTAAGAAAGTGGCAGGAGAACTTTTTTAATTGAATATTTAAAATTAGGGCGGAGCCTTTGGCTCCGCCCTAATTTTATCCTGAAAATTTCAACTTTATGCTGTAGTATCGGGTGCAAAAACTCTTTTTGCCAATTCCTGATCAAAAAGATATAACGCAGACGGATTATCGGATACCATTTTAATTTTCGTTACCAACTGAGAGGCACTTGCTTCTTCTTCTACCTGCTCATTAATAAACCACTGCAAGAATGATGTAGTTGCAAAATCTCCTTCCTCATTGGCATTTTTAACAATGTTAAAAATACTTTTGGTTACTTTTTTCTCATGCTCCAGAGCCTTTTCAAAAATGTCGATTGCACTTTCGAATTCATGTGGAGGTTTAGAGATTTCCCCTAAAATAATGTTACTCCCAACATCGTTAAGATAATCAAACATTTTGTCGGCATGCATTAGTTCTTCTTTGCTTTGTACACGGAAGTAATTGGCAATTCCGTCTAAATCTTTTGAAGAAAACCATGCAGACATCGAGAGATAATATTGTGCTGCGTACTGCTCATGAGCAATTTGCTCGTTAATGAGCTGTGCAATTTTTTCACTAACCATAATATAAATTTGTATTCAAAAATAATCATTAAAAGGGAAATTCAAAAGTTTTAGACTCAATTTAAGTTTAGAACGAATACAAAAAGGACAGGAAATATCCTGCCCATTCAACATTAAAATCAAAATTATAAACTACTTTTCTTTTTACATAGAAGCATCCGGATGAGGTTTTTTCATCATTTTTCTTTCCCCATTTACTGCTCTGTCTTTCATCATCGCCTTTCTTTCTTCTATTTTTGCTTTTCTGGAAGCCTGCCATTTTTCAAACTGATCTGGTGAAAGAATGTTCTTCATTTCGTTGTCCATTTGTTGTTTTCGGGCTTTCATCTGCTCAAATTTTGCCTTTCTTTCACCTTTGTTTTTCTCGAACTCTTCACGCATTTCAGCTTTGCGTTGTTCGTGTAAGTTTTTTATTTTATCTACCTGAGCTTGGTTCAAATTCAGTTCCTTTTGCATATCAGAGAGTCTTTGCTGTTCCTTCATCTCCATTTTTTTCTGCATTTCTTCTTTATTAAATTTTTTACCATCTGGTTTTATTTGCGCCATTGCTAAACTTCCTGTTGCAATAAATAATGCTAATACTAATTTTTTCATGAGTTTGAATATGTATTTGTTATATCTTTTTGATGAAAAAAAATTTGATTATCCGTTTTTAATCATAACCCTGTAATGTTAGCAATAATAAGCCTTTCAAAGAGGCTATCTCCAAAATATCTTCGATTTAGCTTGTAGAT
>NZ_JADQBD010000052.1:0-22617 GCF_017808115.1 Chryseobacterium sp. RR2-3-20
CAAAAGCAGAGAAAAATGGACGGAAAGTCAAAATATAAGAGCAGGAATTGTCTTTCAAGAATACCCGGATTTGGAAGTAGCCTACAACTTATCGGATAAATTAAGGAAAATTTATAATCAAAACATCACAAAATCCGTTGCAATGCTCAAACTTGCCCATTGGTTTAAAGATGTGGAAGAATCAGGTTTTAAATCCTTTTCAATACTTAAAAATACCATCACGAATCATTATAATGACATTCTCAACTATTTTGACGAAAGGAGTACAAATGCGTCCGCAGAAAGTTTCAATGCGAAAATAAAGAACTTCAGAATGCAACTTCGAGGCGTGAGAGACAAAGCATTTTTCCTTTTCAGATTATCCAAAATTTTTGCCTAGTCCCCAACTTTTGTTACTGATCCAAAATAAGCTGTAGAATTAGCTTGATATAAACAAAAAAACATACTGAAAATCAGTATGTTAATTATTGAGCCAACTACGGGACTTGAACCCGTGACCTCTTCCTTACCAAGGAAGCACTCTACCGCTGAGCTAAGTCGGCAAAAACAAGAAAATCACACTAATTAGCGTGATTTTTGTTGAGCGGAAGACGGGGGTCGAACCCGCGACATTCAGCTTGGAAGGCTGACGCTCTACCAACTGAGCTACTTCCGCAATTTTGTTTCCAAAATTATTGGTAACGCTGTGCAAATTTAGGAAAATTCCTTTATTTATGCAACTTTTAAATAATATAAAATGTGGGGAGAGCAGGATTCGAACCTACGAAGCCGAAGCAACTGAGTTACAGTCAGTCCCATTTAGCCACTCTGGAATCTCCCCAGACATAATATATTAAATTGAGCTTCCAGAGGGATTCGAACCCACGACCCCGAGATTACAAATCACGTGCTCTGGCCAACTGAGCTATGGAAGCAATTTAACACTGTGAACTGAGGCTGTAAGAGAAATTCTACTCTACGCTACATCAGTAGTTAAAAAAATCACATTTTAAAATGTGATTTTTGAGCGGAAGACGGGGGTCGAACCCGCGACATTCAGCTTGGAAGGCTGACGCTCTACCAACTGAGCTACTTCCGCAATTTTGTTTCCAAAATTATTGGTAACGCTGTGCAAATTTAGGAAAATTCCTTTATTTATGCAACTTTTAAATAATATAAAATGTGGGGAGAGCAGGATTCGAACCTACGAAGCCGAAGCAACTGAGTTACAGTCAGTCCCATTTAGCCACTCTGGAATCTCCCCAGACATAATATATTAAATTGAGCTTCCAGAGGGATTCGAACCCACGACCCCGAGATTACAAATCACGTGCTCTGGCCAACTGAGCTATGGAAGCAATTTAAAAAAAAGAATTCAAAAGATCGCTGTTCCTTTTTTGCGTGTGCAAATATAGAACGGATTTTTTGAATTCTCAAACTTTTTATGAAGTTTTTTTACATTTTTTATGAAGCTAATTCTTTTTTCTTGATTAACAGTTTCTTAGCGGTATCTACACATAGATCTAAGCTCTCTTCGAAACTCGCACTAGTCTTTTTTACTACAATATCCTCTCCCGGAACCACCAAAATAAGCTCGGTTGTCTTATTGGCTTTATCTGTATTGTTTTCTACTTTTAAGAAAACTTTACACTCAATAATTTTATCATAAAATGTATCAAGTTTACTTACTTTTTTATCAACATGTGACTCAAGCGGTTCGTGTGGAGTTAAGCCGATTGCTTGTACTGAAATCTTCATAATTCTTCTTTTTTACTTGCTCTTGGATGAGCTTGATTAAACACTTTTTTCAACTGTTCAATATTGGCATTGGTATACACCTGTGTGCTTGCAAGACTTGAATGACCCAATATTTCTTTTACTTTTGATATCTCTGCCCCATTGTCTAAAACATGCGTCGCGAAGCTGTGTCTTAAAATATGAGGACTTTTTTTCTCTTTAGAAGTAACAAGACTAAGATACTTATTAACCACTACATAAACAAATTTTTCGGTGAGTTTTTTGCCCAGCCTGTTTACAAAAAATAAACTTTGGTACTCTTCCTTAGGCTTTCTTATTTGTAGATAAGACTTTAAGAGATTACTCAGCTTTTCCGAAATTGGTACATACCGTTCTTTGTTACCCTTTCCAATGATCTTCAACTCGTTTTTGTATAAATCTACACTCTCAAATTTCAAGCCACAAAACTCTGCTTTTCTCATTCCGGTCTGGTAAAGTGTCTCAATAATGCATTCATTCAGCAAGTTAGAAGTAGAAAGAATATCATTACTCAGCACACTCATTTCATCCTGAGAAATAGGAATTTGTTTTTCCGGATAAAACTTTAACGAATTGATGGTTTCTAAAGGCGAAATTTCTATTTCACCAAGCCTCAAAAGGAAGGCATAAAAACTGCGAAGCGTAGATAATTTTCTATTGACAGTACGTTTTGAAACTCCTTTCTCATTAAGATCGACAATAAAATTTCTGATGATTTTCTTATCTGCTTTAATAATATTGTCTGATGATTCTGTTCTGAGATTAAACAAAATAAAATCATCCAAATCCCGACCATAACTTGTAACCGTATTTACAGAGTACCTTTTCTCGAACTGCAAATAATCTAAGAATTTATCTCGCATACTGTAAATATAAAACAAAAATCACTTCTTAAATAAATTATTTAAGAAGTGATTGTATAATTTGAAAAAAGAAATTTTAAGCCTGTTCTTCTTTGCTAAGATTTCTTTGCTTGTGAGCAGCTTTCAATCTAGCTTGTCTTAAAGTTACTGAAGGCTTGATAAACTGTTGTCTAGCTCTTAACTGACGAACTGTACCAGTTTTATCAAATTTTCTCTTATATTTTTTTAAAGCTCTGTCGATAGACTCTCCGTCTTTTACTGGAATTATTAACATATATTACATCTCATTTTGGATTGCAAAAATAGAAAATTAATTTGAAACTGCAAATATTATTTCAATAAAATAACAGTTATTAAGTTAACAAATCTCAAATAAAGACTCCAAGAGTCTTTGCAAAGCTTAATTTTGAGGGATAATAAATGAAGTAATTTTTATATTTTATATTCTATAATTTATTTAGATTTGCAATTATTTTAAAATACTAAAAACCAAACCAATAAACTAAAAACTTCATGGAAAAAACACAATAACTTCCACTGTATTGAAGTGTTTTCACATTTAAAGACTTTACAATCAACCCAAAAACATTATATGTATTTCTCTAATTTCCATACCAGAAGAGAGATACATAGAGAAAATCAATACCTTAACAATCAACAAAAACAATATCCATGATGAAAAAACTACTTTCTTCCTTATTCATCATACTCAATATTTTTATTTTCGCACAAGAAGACTGTGTTTCGGCAATTGCTGTCTGTGGGAATTCAAATATTAATTACACCCCATCAGGAATAGGAAATATCAATGAGTCTCTTGGCGGATGCCTTTCATACGAGAACCATTCTGTTTGGTACAAATTTACTATTGCAACTAGTGGAACGCTTACTTTTGACTTGATTCCAACAGGTCCTGTGGATTATGACTGGGCAATTTACGGACCGAATGTTACCTGTAGCAATATAGGAACACCGATAAGATGTAATGCTTCGGCTGCGCTCACCAGCACGGGAATGAATATGACCAATACGAATACTTCGTCAGCCGCAGGAAGTACCAGTCCGTACTGTAAATACATGGATGTTGTTGCAGGGCAGACTTATTATTTATATGTAGATAACTGGTCTACAACTGTATATACATTTAATTTAACTTGGGGAGGAACAGCAACTTTCGTATCCCCTTTCACTAACCCCGCAATGGCACCCAATCCATTTATTCCGCCCGGCTCTCCCGGACCTAATGCGAATTCTCCAAGAGAAATTAATATCTGCGGAAATAATACTACATTTAATTTCAGCACATTAACTCCTGGAATTTTAAATAACAATCCTAATTTTGTAGTTTACTATTACAATAATGCCAACAATGCAGCAACCGGAACTAATCCTATAACAGCACCAACAACAGTAAATACTTCTACAACCTACTATTACACTATTAGTTATCAAGACATTAACAACCCTATAACTGCTGCAAATTCTTGTAAGCAGACTAATGCAATTATTTTTAAAGATAAGAGTTTAACTACGTCAATAACAGCTTCATCTACAAAATTATGCCCCGGAGGAAATATTACTTTAACCTCAAGTAGCCCAACCGGAAACACTTGGTCTACAGGTGCAACCACTCCATCTATTAATGTAACTTCTCCAGGAACATATACTTTAACTTCAAGCAATGGTATTTGTACAAGCCCGCAAGCTTCAGTTGTTATTACACAGGATACCGATCCGAATCCTCAGATTTCAGGAAATTTAACTTTATGTGAAGCAACTTCAACAATTCTTACAGCTTCTTCAACAGGAACCGGAAACACATACACTTGGTCTAATGGCGCTACAACACCTTCCATAACAGTAACTACACCTGGAACATATAGTGTAGTTGTAAAAACTCCCGCAAATTGCAGTTACACAAAATCTGTAACCGTAGTACAAGGTAATGTACCGGTGGTTCAAAATGCGAGTTTAACAATGTGTTCCAACAGTTCTTCAGCTATATTCGATCTTACTGCAGCTCAACCGCAAATGAGTTCAACCTCCGGAATAAATTTTTCACATTACCTTAGTCAATCGGATGCTAATGCAGGAAATTCAAATACAATTTCTAATCCTACAGCTTATTCATCTGGAAACGGAGTTGTATATGTGAGAATCAGTACTTCTACTTGTGCTAAAGTCGCTCAAATTCAACTTAATATTACTCAATTGAGCACACCAACTATAACAGCTTCTTCAGCGAAGATATGTTTGGGAGGAAGCGTTATTTTAACTTCAAGCCAAGCAACGGGAAATGTTTGGTCCACAGGAGCAACAACCCAATCGATTACTGTTACTTCACCGGGAACTTATACCTTAACTTCAAACAGTGGAACATGCACAAGTCAGCCCGCTACGGTTAATATTACAGCAGATGCTGATCCCAATGTGCAAATTACAGGAAATCTTGTATTATGCGACTCACCCAACACGCTATTAACAGCATCTTCAACAGGAACCGGAAATACATACACTTGGTCTAATGGCACCACAACACCTTCCATAACAGTAACTACACCTGGAACATATACTGTAGTTGTAAAAACTCCCGCAAATTGCAACTACACGAAAATCGTAACCGTAGTACAGGGTAACGTACCTGTAGTTCAAAACTCATCTTTGAACATCTGCTCTGATTCTCCAATTGGTATATTTGATTTAACTTCTGCTCAGACAAGTATTAGTTCAACACCTGGAGTAAGTTTTTCTTATTACTTAAATCAGGCAGATGCATTGGCTCAAAATAATAATACTATTGCAAATCCAGCAGCATATTCCTCGGGAAGCAATACAATCTATGTGCTTGTAAAATCTACATCTTGTTCTAAGATTGCTTCTTTGCAGCTCATGGTGAATATTAAACCAATTGTTGTTATTACCAAATCAGCGAATTCCATTTGCAACAATACACCGGTAATACTTACTTCTAATTTCCCTACCGGAAATCTATGGTCGAATGGCTCTACATCGCAATCGATAACTATAACAAATCCCGGAGCTTATTCATTAACCAATAATAACGGAACTTGTACTAGTGAACCAGCTTCAGTGAATATTGTACAAGAAGCAGATCCTAATCTTCAAATATCTGGACAGTTAACTTTTTGTGAAGGCACCTCTACAATATTAACAGCAACAGCAGCCGGAACAGGAAATACATATAATTGGTCTAATGGATCTACAACTGCCACAACAACAGTTAATACAGGGGGAAATTACAGCGTTACTGTTACCACTGCTAATGGATGCCAATATACCAAAGCCGTAAATGTTGTAATGGATCCTCTAATTGTAGTAAATATTAATACTCCGGGCGAAATTAATTGTACTACTTCTCAGATAACTCTAAATGCAACCTCATCGGTTTATCAATCGGGAGCAACTTTTTTGTGGACAGCAACTGCAGGAGGAGTTATTGTTTCAGGAGCCAATACTTTAACCCCTGTTGTTTCTAATTCCGGAACATATACTCTTACTATTACCAGTGCTACAACGAATGGATGTATTAAGCAAGCATCGGTAAATGTGATTAAAAATACAACACCTCCGGTTATCACAATTTCAACATCAAAGTTAAAAATTTGCAAAGGCGAAACCATTACCCTCGTAGCCAACGGAGCAAATACCTACACATGGACTGGCTTATCCGGAACCGGGAACACACAAGTTGTAAGCCCTACCTCAACAACGGTTTACAGCGTTACAGGAGTTGGATCCAATGGCTGTGCCGCGTCATCTCCTGCCACGATCACTATAACAGTTGTTCCTGAAATTGTTTCCACAATTTCGAATATTGAATTTTGTAAAGGAGACAAAGGTATCTTAGATGCAGGTACAGGTCCAAACTATACTTATCTTTGGAGCACAGGAGAAACAACACAGACAATAAGCACTTCGACAGCAGGAACTTATTCAGTAACAATAAATAACGGTGCATGCTCAAGAACATTTACCGCATTAGCCAAATACATCCCAATTCCTGAGATTACAGATATTATTTATGATAATAAGACCATAACAATCAATGTTAAAAAAACCGGGATCCAGCCTTTAGAATACTCTATTGATAATGGTGTAACGTGGCAATCCTCTAATGTTTTCAGTGTGTACAGAAACAATTTATATACTGTAAAAGTTAGATTTAGAGGAGCTGATTGCGAAACTTCTACAGAATTCTATACTTTTTCGATGAATAATGTGATAACCCCAAATGCAGATGGAAAAAATGATGTAATCGATTTTAGTGAAATTAGTAAGTACGGAAAATTTGAAGGTGGAATTTTTGATCGATACGGAAAAAATATTTTTAAAATTTCTTCTGCTACACCTATTTGGAACGGCAAGGAATTAGGAAGACCTCTTCCTACCGAAACCTATTGGTATAAACTTTTTTGGGAAGACCGAATAACTAAAAAACCAGTACAAACGTCAGGCTGGATTTTATTGAAAAACAGAGACTAAGTAACAGAGCGTCGAAAAATATTCCGACGCTCTGTTTATTTTTAATTAGTCATGAAAACGATAATATCTATTCAGTAATAAAAAAAGTTATATATTTGTTCACTTTTTTATGGGGTTGACTGGTTTCGACAGCAAGACCAATGGATAAGTAAGCATGCAGAGAACCGTAGCGCGATCTCTTAAATCCCTTGCTACAAAATTTTAACTGGCAACGAAGAGTTCGCTCTTGCAGCTTAATATCGAAGTATAGTAGATCAAGCGTTTTCCCGAAGATTTTAGTAAGGAAGCAAGATATCTCACAAATGCTCTGTTCTGCGGCGTTTGGTTCTGAGATATAGGAATGCGGAAATAAGGTTTTAGACGCTTCGGCTAAAACTCGAAAACCTAAGAAGATAAGCTGGAAGTTGGGTGTTTGCTCTCTGCTTTCAGTCGAAAACCAATAGCAAAATAAGCATGTAGAAATCTTATGTATTGCTTGTTTGGACGAGGGTTCGAATCCCTCCAACTCCACAAATACAATTTTAACGCTCTGATTTTCAGGGCGTTTTTGTTTTTCATTACAAACATCTTGCAAACATTTCAAATATTTACAAATATTTTCCCTCTTTTATGGACTCCAAAAACTCTTTTACTTTCCCTTCTTATGGAGTCCGAAAATTATTCCTCGTGCGTGCGTATGGACTCCGATAACTCGGCAAAAAATACCTCAACCGATATAAACTATATTAACTTTGACCCATATAACATATATTACATATCATAGGGCTAACCTATATTAAAAATGTTAACTATTTCTTTTTTTATGGACTCGGATAATTATACTTATGAATAGATAGCCTATAAGTATTACGCACGAACAGATACGAATGAAGTTTTTATACTGCAAGTTTATTGACTTCTAAAAATCGAAACAATATACGCGCGCGTATTGGTCGGAAAGAATTCAGGTTCTCTTTTTTATTGAGTAAGAAAACGGCTGTTGAATTCTTGTTTACTTAACTCCAAAAAAAACCACCTTTTCGGGTGGCTCTGTTGTTAGTCTATAATTTGAAAGGCTGGCGGTAATCGGTTAAGTTCATCCATCTGCATCAGTAAATAAAACTTTTTCAGATACTTTGTTATAAATTCCTCTATATCTGCCATCTCGTTGGTTATATCCAAACCACTTTCAGTAAATACAAGTTTCCAAGTGAAGTAATTTTGAAGTAAATCATCAAATAAATCATATTCTCCAAATTCCTCTAAGGTTTGAGGGTTACGGGTTTCTAATTGTGAAATACTATCCCAACAACCACGCACTAAATCAGATTCGTCTATTGTTAGAGATTCTTTACCTACCATTTTGATTTTAAGTTTAAAATCCGTGTTTTCTGTTTGTTCTTTTTTCATTGTGGGTTATATTAAAAGTTATAAAAAGTCTTTGCCTTTTTTCATCCGTTACGTACGGTTAGGCATATTAAATAATATTAAAAGTTAATCTGTAATTGATTCGGGTTATAGTTCCTTTTCTCAAATCTTTGTCGGCTATATCTCGGGTTATGTTGTAGGTTGGTTTTGGCATTTCTAATATTGTGCGCAATGAAATAATTTTGGCGGTCAAAACTTTTTCCCCTTTGTTTTTCGGTCAAATATTTTTCAGTTAGTTTTTGGTAGGTTTCGGGTTGGTTTTCTTTGTAATATTTCAAACCTGTCATACATAAAAACTTACTCCCTTTTTTCTGCATTGATATATCCAAATTGGTTACTAAACAAACTCTATTATTTTTTCCGTTTGTCCCATATTCCAAGTTTATTAGTTGAGAGGTGGTTTTGTCATTTTGCAAATTCTCTGTGTTTATGGTGGTTTTCTGTGTGGAATTTGGGACATTTTGAGAATTGAAAAGTTTATCAATAATCTGCAATTTGATGAGGTAATGCAGATTGTCTTTTCTGTCAAGTAAATTGATATATTTTTCTTTTGCTCTTATAAATTTCTTTCGTGTTACATCCGTTTTAAAACCTCTCCAAAAATCAATACTTTTTACATTTTGGATAAACAATACCTCATCCCTTTTTAAGGCGTTCAGTTCGTTAGATTTTAAACCTAAATTGATTAATAACACTTGTTCCCATTCATCCAATAAAATTTGCCCTAATCGGTTGTATCTTTCCAAAGTCATTAAATCGGTGGCGGTGCTAATTCTGTACTTGCAGATATTCTTTGCCTGTTTGCTCTTAACTTCAAAACGAAATGTATTTGGATTGATTCCGTACTGTGGAACATCCAAAAACTGCAAACCTTTGGCGTATGCCTTTATTTGTTTGTAGTTGGTTGCATCAGTTTTTTTGAAATATGGTTTTTGGTATCGGGAATAGTAAAGGGTGTTTTTTTGTAAAAATAAAGTCCATTGATGAGGTCTTTTGTATCTGTATCGGGAATAATGTTTAAACCAAATTCGATATTACAAACGTTTAATTCGTTGTATTCTCGTTGTTTTATGCCTAAGTAGGTCAGAATATCGGAAATAGTACTAATTGCCTGTAATGGCGTAAAATCATTACCATTGTGGCGGTATTGGTTAAAGTGATAATGTGGACTTATATTTATCTCCAAATGACAAAAACCAACTACCTTTCCGTTTTCTACTGCCTTGCGAAAATCTAAACTTAATTTTATACCAAAATCTTTATGCCTTAATGAATAATAATTGTTTGTTTTTGGTCGGCATACCACAAAATCAGAATGTTGGTACAATCTGTTTATAATTGTTTGGCTATGCGTTAAAAACTTAGTGTTATCTATCATTAATTTTCTATCTTTGGTCTGTCAATAGTTTATCTGTTGTCAGGTTTGAACGACCTTAAAGGGAATGCGGTTTGCACTCCCTTTTTTTTGTAGTTCAATTTTAAAAAGGTGTTTTTGTCTTAGTCGGATTTTTTGGCGTTTCGCTATTGTACCAATCCAACCAATCCCGATACTCTATAAATTGCATAACTCCCAAATCTTCGCCTGTTAGGATATAATGCAAGTCTGCAAACTCTCTAAATGATTGGTTTAATATTTCTTGTTCAAATCCTGCGGTAACGCCATTTTTTAACTCATCTTTGGCGTTATCCATTGCGGTTGCTAATTTTCTAAGTTCCATTGTTAAAAGTTTTGAATTAAATATTTTACCAATCGGGTGCGGTCTGTGGGATTGTGCGGATAGAATTGTTTACAGGCTCTTATTTCAATCGCACCAACATCGGAAAGGTATTTGATAACGCACAAAGATTTCACGCCCTGTATTGGCAAATCTGAATAGTAAAAATTATCCGTTTCTGTTGGTCGCAATCCTGTTAAGGTGCATTTACTCCAATTCGTAGCGTTGCGTATTCTCAAAAGTAAGTTTGCGCCCGAAATGGAATTGTAACCGTTGTTTTTTTCTAACCTTATCAGTTCAGATAACAGCGGTTTTTCTGCGGACTGCATTTTGAATTGTGCAAAAGTCTTTTTAACCTCATCGAGTGTATAGGTTAGTTTGTAACTGTCGGGAATGAACGTTTTTGTAGTCATTGCAATCAATATTAATCGTTAATAATCATTGCATTTTCTATCTCGTCCAATCTGTAATAAACTCTTGCACCGAGTTTATAGGATTTTAAGATTTTACGTTTTCTCCATTCGTGAATGGTGGGTTTTGTAACTCCAAAACGTTCGCAAACCTCATCTGCGGAAAGGTAGCGTTTAGACTCGTTGTCTTGTAATATTTGGGTAATCTTTGCGAAAAGTGTACTTTCTACTTTAGTCGCAATTTCCTGAATGAGTGCAGTAGGTTCTATTCCTACAAAATTGATTGTTTGCATATTGCAGTATTTTAAAATTGATACTGCAAATGTTTTTTAAGTAATCAATAAGTAATTACTTTTTTTTACTCAAATTAAAAAATGCTAACTTTTAATTGTTAGCATCTGTATTTTTAATCTTTAATTTTAGAATGATTTTATTAGCATTCAAAATGTTTTCATTGTTTTTGTAAGGACTATTTTTGTCTGCGTCATCTCTATTGGCGTTTAACATAGGTCGTAAATACGTGTAAAGAGTTGTTGAGTTAATCCCCGTGATTGCAGATAAAATTTCTGCGGTGTGGGAAATAGTTTCAGGTTTAGTTTGAATACTTTTTATATAATCAATTATTTTAAGTTTTTCTAAAATGATTAATTTTTCTTTGTCCTCGTTATTTGAAAAATCGTTTTCAGGAGTTTCTATGCTGATTTTTGAGTCAACTGGTTCGCTTTTGGAGTCTTCTAATTCAGTTGTAAGTTTAGATAAAAATGTATCTAATTCCTTTATATTGTATGTGGCTCTATATATTGTATTCCTAAATTCAGATTCATTCCAAAATAAATTAAAATCTTTAGCCTTTGCAAAAACATCATCATTGTATCGTAAACCCCAAAACATCTTTAATTCTTTTAAATTTGAATGGACGTTTTTTAAAAAAGGAAGTCTGTCATCTCTATTTTGTATTTGATTAAATAACATAAAATATCTTTTAATGTCAGACTTATTTAGTTTTTCTTCAATTTCAAAAATTTTGTTTTTGTTTTTTCTAACATATTCTAAATCCTTTTCAGTCGTAATTGGAGATAAAAAGCCTGTAAGTTCTTTTAGTAAGTCAAAAAATAATAAAATGTTGAAAATCAAATTTTCTTTAGTGAAGTCATTTTTCTTAAATGTTATTGAAACATTGTTTTCTTGATTTTCATTTATTACATCATTACTTAATTCGTTTTTTACATTTATCTTTTTTTCTAAAAATTTATATATACGTTTTATTGAAAATTCAAAGTTTTTCAACGCATTTTCGTCAATATCTAAAAACCATTTTTTTGTATAATCGGTAAAATCATAAGAAAACAAATGTTGGTAAATATATAATGTTTCGTAATCTAATATGTATCCATCCTTGAAAAACGAAAGATTCTTATCGTAAGGTTCGTCATCACATATTTTTAATGAGCTAACAAGTTCCTTTGCAAATTTTTGTTTTCTATTAGGTTCTGATATACTTATGAATAATCTTAAACGATTTTCTACAATACGAACGTATTCCCTATGATATAATTTGAAATCATCAATATTGTCATTTTCATCAACTGTCTTTACTGGTATCCCAAACCCATAATGTGCATTACCGCCAAAAAAATTGAAAAACCTATCATAAATATTACGCTTGTATTCATAGGCAAAGTCTTTTTCAGTTCCGTCTGGATAACTTTCTAACCAATCTTTAAATATTTTGATATAGTTTTTTTCAAATTCTGAAAATGTACAATAAAAAGGAAACTGCATTTAATAAGGTTTGAACGTTTATAAAAAAAGTCGCATTTCTGCGACCGTTATATTTTGTTTGGGTTTTGTTTGGTGTGAAATAATCGCAATATTCTTACTTTGTCCTTATAGACTTTATACACCAGTTTGTAAGTGTAAATCACGGCTCTCCTTACACTCTCATTATTGTAAATTGGCTCAATTTCATATTTGTAAGGTTGGTTTACAATATCATTTGAAAAGTCTAAAATCTCGTTTAATAAATTTTTAGCATTCTGCGGACTATTTTCTGCAATGTAACCAATTTGTATAAACAAATCTTTTTCGGCTCTTTTACTCCAAATTAAATGCATTCATTATATTTTTACGCACCTCATCGGTTGTTAATCCTTTATCTTTTCCGCTCTCCAATTCTTCAATAGCCAAATCAATTTCCTTTCTGTATTGTTCGGCTGTTAAAGGTTTTCCATCCGTTGTATATCCTACAATATCGGAATTAATGAGGTTATTTATTTTCTGCAAAAGTTTTTCATCCCAAATACTGAAAATCTTTTGTGCTAAATTTATTTGTAAGGTTTCGGTACTCATAATCTTAAAATTATTGTTTCTGTTGTTATTTTCATTATACAGACCTTAACAAAGTTAAATAAAAGTTTTATAAAATAAAATGCATTTAGAATAATGGAAATTAATTATTTAAAATTTCACTCTTATGAATAGCCCTTTCGTAGTTAACTACCTCTTTTGAAAAACGCATTTTTTCAATGATTTTTAATAATTCTTCTACTGCAAAAGAATTATAACTTAATGTATTCAGTTTTTGATTAATTATTGTTTTGTCTGCATTTTCAGGCAATTGATTTATTAATTCATCTTCTAAATTACTCAATTCCTCAAGAGTGTTATTAATTAATTTATCCATTGTATAAACGAGATTTTGAAGTTTAATCATATCGTTGGAGAAACTTACACTTAATAATTCTTCCATAATAAATATATTTTTAAAATTAGTTTGCGGTTTTGGTTGTCTGCTGAGGTTGTTCCGTTTTTGTTTCGGTTTTCCAATACTCCAGCATTTGTTTTGAAAGGTCGTTAAAATCCTTTCCAATGTAGTTTAAAAATTCTTTTTCCGTTTTATGCCCTGTAACTGCCATAATTATAGGCGTTGGAATTTTGGCGTAATTATGAGTTGCAAATGAACGTCTGCAAACGTGGGAACTAATAATATCATATAACGGATAATTGGCATAATCAAAACGTTTTGTTTTGTCATTCCACCTTTTCCCCCACTCCAAACGGTCTATATTTGCCTGTTTGGTAATACTTCGCAAATGATTGTTAAAGATTGTTTTTGCGCTCTCTATATTCTCAGAATACTTTTGCGGAAAATTGCCATTTCTTTTATCTAAGATCTTTTTTACCTCATCGTGTACAGGAATAAGTACAGGGTTTTTAGTTTTCTTTTGGCTGAGGTTTATAAATAAATCCCCATCAATAGTTAGTAGTTGTTTACTATTCATTTGCAAAAGGTCAGACGCTCTTTGTCCTGTATAAAATCCAATGATTAACCAATCCTTTGTAGCTTCATCCAATGGATTGAGAAAGATAACTTTTGTAATCTGTTGTAGTTCGGTTTCAGTAATGTAAATAGTAGGCGTTTCGGTTGTATAGCCTTTTATCTCAGATAGATTGTTGTTTATTTCAATATCTAAGGTTTTTGCGTGGGATATAATCGTTTTGGGATATTTAATGTAACGTCCTATTGTGTTTTTACTGATTCCCTGACTTTCCAAAAACTTTTCAAATCTATTTGATGTCTTTACATCATAATCAGAAACTTTCAAACGTCTGTTTTCGGACTGCAAAAACTCTTTAATCTTTGCGATAATGGTGCGCTGTTTTTTAACAGTTGATTCCGTTATTTCTTTACCTCTATTTTTACGGAATGGCAAAACATCGGTCAGATAATAATCTAAATAATTATCCAAATAGTCTAATTGTTGAAGTCTGCGACCACCTGAGTAATATGCCTGTATAATCTCATCTAACCAAATAGCGTTAATAATTTCGGTTTCATCCCTTTTTTTGTAGTGGTCTAAAACAAAACTTTCAATATCTGTTAATTTCTGTTTAAGATTTTCTAAATCGGTTAAGGTCTTTTGATTTGCTGAGGTAATGTTTTTGGGTGCGCCTTTCTTAGCGTTCCAATGTTCAGGGTTTACGGTTTCCCTTGTTTTGCGCTGGTAGAATTTTCCACGCCCTAAAGAAAAATAACAATATACAGTTGCGTTATTACTTTTAGTTAACAATCTAAATTTTACAGTCGCCATAGTTGTAAGGTTTGAACATTTCAAAAATACAACTTTTACAAACGGTTTGCAAACATCTTTCAAACATCTTTTTAATCCATTTAACTCCATCTTAACAGTTCAAAAATAATAATTATTGATTTTCAGATACTTATATTCATTTTCAACTTTTTAAATTTTAAATGATATTCAATGAATTAAGGCATTATAGTCCCTCCAACTCCACAAACACAAAATTAACGCCCTGATTTTCAGGGTGTTTTTTTTATTGCAAACAACTAAAAAACACAAAAGCGCACCAATCAATTCTTTTGAAAACCTTATATATTTTTAAAATTCACAAAAAACATATATTAAACACTATAATTGTAGTTGTTGTATAATTACATGAAAAGACGAAACTTTGTCTATCTTTAAAAGAAATTTTAGAACATAAAAATACAAACGAGATTTTTCAACTTCGGTAAGTGAAAAATTCTTAGTAAAATTTTAATTAATTTTAATTAGGTCTAATTTTTGCAAATAAGATTTCTAACTCAAATGAATTATTTTAAATTTCTATGACAAAAAAAACAATCATTAAGTCATTTTACTTTTTACTTTTTACATTATTTGTTTTTTCGTGTAAAAAAGAAGAATCGGTAAATTCAGAAAATCAAAAACCATCTGCTTCTGAAGCAATTTCGCAAAGTGAACATCATCCTGATTCTATTAAAACAAATCCTGTAAAAGAATCTGCAGCCCCAATGATTCAGGAAAATGGTTTTTATAACGCATTCGCTATTCCGAAAGATTCTAAAAAAAGAGATTCCTTATATGCTATTTTCAGCAAAAAATACAGCGAAAGAGAGCGTTATGCTATTTTAGCTTTAAACAGATTAGATTCTAAAAGCAAATGGAACTCCGACACTCTCGTTGTTCCTGCAAAAATAGATACTACTTTAATGGCTTATTCGCCTTTTCCACTACAACTTGATATATTGAGTGATGTGAAAAAGTTTGTTGTTTTTTCTTATCCAATTCAGGCATACGCAGTATATTCTAATGGTACTCTCGTAAAATGGGGACCTACAAGTATGGGAAAAAAAACTGCTCAAACAGACAGAGGTTTAATGTTTGCGAACTGGAAAAAGAAACTTGCTATTTCAACGGTGAAGAGCGAGTGGAAACTACCTTATAATTTTAATATTCATAATACACACGGAATTGGATGGCATCAATATGATCTTCCGGGATATCCTGCATCACACTCTTGTCTTAGGCTTTTAATGAAAGATGCTATATGGCTTTACAGTTATGCAGACACATGGATCCTTAATCCTGGCGGAGCTACTACGAAAGCAAAAGGAACTCCGGTAATTGTATTTGGAGATTACCCTTGGGGAAAAAGAAAACCTTGGAGAAAATTATTGGAAGATCCCAATGCCAACAATATTTCTGTGGAAGAAATGAATAGAATTATTCAGCCACATGTAGAAAAAATGATTTCTGAACAAACGAACAGAGAAAAAGTTGCAGATTCCATTAAAACAGCAAAAGCTTCAGAAGCTGCTTTAAAGGAAACTACATCTACAGAAAAGTAATTATTTTTCGAACTTCAACGTAGATTCTTCGGCAAATCTCCTGAGTTTCGTCATTTCATTTTTAGCTTTATACTGTCCGAATCTTGCTGCAGCATACGTTGCAGCAATCCCTATTATCATTGCAAAAGAGGCATTTAATGCCCAAGGAAATTCATCACTACTGATTTGAGATTCCACATAATGCATGGTAAAAAAAGTCATCCATAAAATAGAAAAAAGAAAATACATAAACATAAAGAAAGTCCATACTGCTGAACTTGGTCCAAAAACCCCTCTTACAACTGTAACGCCTTCATCCTTTTCTGTTCGGAGGGAAAGACACGGTTTCCAGTAATTATCATCCTCTGTAAAAACCGTAATGGTTGCCACTTCTTTATTGATGTTTCCACGAAATTCATCTTTATGATTTTCCAGATACTTTTTAAGATTTTCGGCATACTCTTCTTTGGTAAGATGAGTAAGCATTTTAAATCTCGGACGGTTTCTTATTTTATCTAATGTTGATTCTTCAGCTTCCATAGTCATATAATAAATTAATATTTTAAGAAGTAAAATTTATTCCGTTATAGATAACGAAAGTTTAATGGAGATTGAATCAATTAGAATATTTCAAAAATCATCAATTTTCCAACAACCTTTCTTACTTCTCTTCGATGAAATTAGTAAATTATTTCCAATAAAAAAGTAAAGCATCCTTATTAAGAATGCTTTGTAAATTTATTTTGAAAAAAAATCCATCAGATCTATATAATTTTTCTGATTGACTCCATGACCGCTCATATATTCTCTAAAAGAAAAATAACAACTGAGATCATACAAAAGATCCGCAGCCTTTCTCCCCCATTCTAAAGGAATAATCGCATCATCCGTTCCGTGAGAAATGAAAAATCTTAAATTTGCTAACTTCTTCTTATCCTTTACAATATCGGTTAACAGTTTTTCTTCCGGATAAGAACTGAGACAAGCTACACGATTAAAAAGTTCGGGATACTTCAAGGCTAAAGCATAACATAAAATACCTCCTTGACTAAAACCGCAAAGATGTGTTTTGCCATCAGTAAGACCATACTTATTAACTATTGATAATATATGTTCTAGAACTGCCTGAAGCGATTCATTAGCCTGATCTACATCTACAAAACGTTCAGGATTATTAAAATCTATATCATACCATGAAAAACCTTCAAATTCTGTAGTTTTTGGTGCTCTGAAGCTTACGATAATCCAATCTTCCGGAAGATTTTCCCTAAAACTGAAAAGATCCTGCTCATTACTGCCGTACCCATGAAGCATAAATAAAATCGGAGTATTGGAAGTGATATTTTCCGGTTCTCGTACAATGTAATTCAAATTCATACAGCAAATATAAATATAATTACATTTTGACTTACAAATTTTTATCGCATGCTGTTCGCAGACAAATTATCAATTGAAAAAACTTTTGTTGATTTGATATTAATTAGAAATCATTGTTGGAAATTTTTCATAAAAATTATTTTTATATTGATAAAAAACCTATATTTGAAACATTAAAAATCTATTTGGAGAAATGAAGAAATTTTACAACGCAAAAAATTTATTTAAACTTTCATTTTTATCAGTTTTATTACTATCTCTAGCTACTGTATTTAATTCTTGTAAAGATGATAAAGAAGATGAGTATCAGGATCACTTAGTGCAGTTTGAAGCAAAAATAGTTCCTGGCGGAACCACTGCTCCAACTCCTCCAATTATGCTTTTTAAAAGCGTTGTGACTCAGGTAGGAACTAAACAGGAAACAATATTCGATCCGATAGGTCTTACTTGGACAAGCGGAGACTTCTTTGTTAATTCAAGCCAGTCGCAGTTGAATTTTTCAGCTAACGCAACACTTTTGCATCCAGATGCATCGCTTACTGTTATAATTTATGTAGATGGTGAAGTTGCCAAAAAAGTTACGGTAACAGGTACTGGTGAAAAGAGTGCTTCTGTAGCACACAGCTTCTTAGAACTATAAAAAAAATAATTTTATACAATCAAAAAACCGCCTTTGGGCGGTTTTCTTATTTATGATCGTATTGTAAATAGATAATTAAATAGCTTTTACAATAAAATAGTTTTTCTTCCCTTTCTGCAACAATAAAAATTTACCATCAATAAGATCGCTTTCGTGGGCAGCAAATTCATCATTTACTTTTTCTTTGTTCACAGAGATTGCATTTCCTTTCATTTCTCTTTGTGCTTCGCTTTTAGATTTAAGGAAATTGGTTTTTTCTGAAAGTAAGTCTATAATATTACATCCTAAAACTTCATTTTTATTGATTTCTTTTTGCGGGACACCTTCAAAAATTTCCAAGAAAATATCTTCATTAAGACTAACCAAATCTTCCGCAGTAGATTTTCCGAAAAGAATTTCTGAGGCTTTTACTGCTCTTTCGTACTCTTCTCTGCCATGAACCCAAACGGTAACTTCTTCTGCTAGTTTCTTCTGAAGCTTTCTTTCGTGTGGAGCAGTCTGGTGTTCGTTTATTAAAATTTCAATCTCATCTTTTGGTAAGAATGTATAGAATTTTATAAATCTTTCTGCATCTGTATCGGTAGCGTTTAGCCAAAATTGATAAAATTTATACGGAGAAGTTTTCTTTTTATCGAGCCAGTAATTTTCTCCACTTTCAGATTTACCAAACTTAGAACCGTCTGCTTTAGTGATTAACGGAACTGTTAACGCGAAAGCTTCGCCCTGAGCTTTTCTACGGATAAGCTCGGTTCCTGTGGTAATATTCCCCCATTGGTCTGAGCCTCCCATCTGAAGTTTAACATTATTGTTCTGATACAAGTGTAAAAAATCGTACCCTTGAATTAACTGATAGGTAAACTCCGTAAAACTCATCCCTTCAGCTCCGGCTTCTCCAGAAAATCTTTTCTTTACAGAATCTTTTGCCATCATGTAATTTACGGTGATATTTTTCCCTACATTTTTAGCAAAATCCAGGAAAGAAATCTTTTTCATCCAATCGTAATTGTTCACCAATTCTGCCTTGTTATTTTCATTTCCTTCAAAATTTAGGAATCTCGAAAGCTGGTTTTGAAGACAGTCTACATAATGAAGAAGAGTTTCTTCATCCAGAAGATTTCTCTCGGCAGATTTCCCCGAAGGATCGCCAATCATACCGGTTGCACCACCTACCAATGCAATAGGTTTATGACCGTGCTGCTGAAAATGAGCAAGAATTTTAATCTGAATAAGACTTCCGATATGCAAAGAATCTGCAGTAGGATCGAATCCGATATAGGCAGTTGTCATTTCTTTATCCAGTTGTTCATCCGTTCCCGGCATCATATCGGCAAAAAGACCACGCCATTTCAGTTCTTCAATAAAAGAGTTCATTATTTTTACAGTTTAAAATTAAGTTGCAAAGATAGTAAACCTTTAAGAATTTAAGACTCAATTAAATTCAGCAATAAAATTTTTAAAATACATTTCGCACTTTGCAATATGAGTTCCGTACCATGAAAAAGCCTCGCCATCTACAATCATTATTTTTTTATCGGGGTATATTTCCTTAATTTCCGAAATATGATTTTCTTTAAACGGAAATGGCTCTGAAGAAAGTATGATAACTTCTGCTTCCTTTAAATCTTCCAATTCAATTACCGGATATCTTTTGTCGTTTTTAAAAATATTATCAAAACCAAATTCAGATAAAACGTGATGAATAAATGTATCTGAACCAACCGTCATGTAAGGATTTTTCCAGATAAGATAAGCAGCTTTTACTTTAGATTTTAACTTTACTTCATTAAAAATTTCGTACATCTTGAGGTTAAAAAGTTGTGCTTTTTCTTCTAAATTAAAAAGTAAGCCTAGATTTTTTAAAAGGTAATAATTATCTTCAAGAGTTTCTGTATTGCTTACGATTACTTTAAAATCTTTCATTAATTCTTCTACCTGATCTTTTACATTTTCTTCCTTATTGGCAAGAATTACATCAGGTTGAAGATTTTTGATTTTTTCGATATTAAGATTTTTTGTTCCGCCAATAATTTGAACATTTTTCACTTTTTCGGCAGGATGAATGCAGAATTTCGTGCGTCCGATTACTTCATTCTCGGTTAAACCCAAATCGAATAAAGCCTCCGTAATAGAAGGTACCAGAGAGATAACTTTCATAATTGTTTAGACTTTTGCCTAAAATTACAAAAGTTTTCCCGTTAAGAAAATTCCTGCTACTGTAAAATAAATAATAAGACCCGTAACATCCACCAAAGTAGCAACGAATGGGGCGGAAGACGTTGCCGGATCGAGTTTTAATTTTTTTAAGACAAAAGGAATCATAGAACCGGAAAGTGTTCCCCAAAGCACAATCATCACCAAAGAAACTCCCACACTAAGCCCTACAAAAGGCCAATAAACCCCATAGTTGAAAAGCCCAATCTCATGCCAGAGCATAATTCGGAAAAAACCGATAACTCCTAAAATCCCTCCAAGCAATAAACCGGTAAAAATCTCTTTTTTCATGACGTACCACCAGTCTTTCAGTCCAATTTCCTGTAGCGCCATTGCCCTAATAATGAGTGTTGCAGCCTGAGAGCCGGAATTTCCGCCACTCGAAATAATCAGCGGGACAAACAAAGCCAATACCACCGCTTTCTGAATTTCATCTTCAAAATATCCCATAGCAGAAGCGGTAAGCATTTCAGAAAAGAAAAGGATAACCAGCCACGTTGCTCTTTTTTTTATCATTTCAAGAAGAGAAGTTTGGGTATAGGGCAGATCTAAAGCTTCTAATCCCCCAAATTTCTGAATATCTTCGGTATTTTGTTGCTCAATCTGGTCTAAAATATCATCAATAGTAACAATTCCTACCAAAACGCCTGCTTCGGTAATGATGGGAAGCGCTGTTCTGTCGTATTTCTCAAAATACTGTACAGCATCTTCCTTTGATGTAGTTGTGGTAATTGCCACAAAATGATTATCGGTAAGCTCTGAAACCAATGTATCTTCTTCTACTAAAAGTAAACTACCAAGCTGAAGATCGTCTATTAAACGATTTCTTTCATCTACAACATAAAGATGATTAATGGTTTCTACCCTTTTCCCTACTTTTTTTATTTGCTGAAGACATCTTTTTACCGTCCATTCTTTTCTGATCTGAATGTAATAAGGCGTCATTAGACGTGCAATAGAGTCGGAATTATAGCCTAAAAGTTTAAGTGCAATTCTTCTCTCCTGTGGGTTCAGATGATTGATGGAATATTTGATGAGTTCATCCGGAAAATCTTCAAAAAGAGCAGTTCTGTCATCGGGAGTCATTGCATTGAGGATTTCAGAAACCTCATCGCTGCCGATGCTTCGGATGGTTTCTTCCTGAAAATCGGGATCGAGGTGCGAAAAAACTTCAGCTTTATATTCTTTAGGAACCTTTAGAAATGCCAATAGTCTTTCATCAGCAGGAAGTTCGCTGAGTCTTTCGGCAATGTCGGCTGGATTAAAGATAAATTCGTCAATAGAATTCAAAATCTGAATATTTTTTTGCTCTGCAAAAATAATTCAAATTTTTATAATGGGAGAACGATAGGAGAAATTTAAGGTTTATTTAAAATTCGGTATCAGACGATTTTCTCATTTTTTTCAGTTGCTTCAGAATGCTTTTTAAAGCACCATTTGTCCCAATTTTTATAGAATTTTCAGCAGAACCTAAAAGCCTCATATTTTTGCGATAGGTATCATAATCGGAAGAAACAATAAAATTCCCCTGCGCATCAAAAAGTTTCATGCTTACAATAACCTGATTAGAAAATACATATTTACCAAGACCTACTTTAAAATATTTTACTTTGGGAACAATGGCAAAATCGGCATCGTTATTTTTACAGTATTCGGAAATAGTTTGCGAATCTACATTTTCGTAGGGAATATTAGTTTCGGAACGCATCATTCTATTCTTGCGGACAGTACTCATCTTATCGGACACAGTGGTAAAAAAAGCATTATTAGTAGGCTCTTTTATCTCCTCAATATCCGGCTCAACCTCCGGATTAAAGTACAAAATATTTGTTTCTTCGCTCTGAGCAGAAATTTTCTGTGCTGTTGCAGAATTCACAATGCCCATAAAAACAGTGACAACTGCTGTAAAAAATAATATTTTTTTCATCTCTATTCAAGATGTAAAATTACTGTCTTTTAGTGACGTAACATAATTTAATGAATACTTTTTTTTAAACATATTTTTTCAATAGCGTCCTAAATAAAAAAATAAGAAGGAATTAAAGTAACTCAAAGTATCTTTGAGGTTGACAACAAAAAAACCTTCTTATGGATTCAAAATTAA
>NZ_JADQBD010000053.1:0-22450 GCF_017808115.1 Chryseobacterium sp. RR2-3-20
GGATAAGACTCAATCTAAAAGGAAAGAGCCCGGTACAGTACCGAACTCTTTCCTATCAAAATATTGTTTAATTTTGTCTAAACTTTTGGGTGCAGTCTAAATGTATCCGGATTTTGATGTTATTATAAAAAAAGGTTAATTTTTTTTATAAAATTATGTTTTGAAGTTCCTAAACAAGTTTCAGATAATTTTTATTTTTGACCAACCACAATCCAATAAAGGTGAGTAATCCGTTCAAAATAATCAGTTCTACACCAATTCTGTAATCCGTATTTTCGGTCACCAAATAATTTATAATGTACGTTAAAACAGGAGCCAAAACAGTAACTGTAAGAATTGCATATTTTCTGGAAATCTGAAATTTTGTGAAAATTCCGAATGCGAAAAGTCCTAAAAGCGGTCCGTAGGTATAACCCGCAACTTCCATGATTAAGTATACGATAGATTTGTCGTTCAATGCCTTAAAAACCATGATTAAGATAAAGAATATTACCGTAAATGTTAAATGGATCTTCATTCTCAGGCGTTTTTTTTCTTTTTCAGATTTCTTTTGGTCTTCATTCAAATTCAGAATATCTACACAGTAAGAGCTTGTAACTGCCGTTAAAGCCCCATCGGCAGACGGAAAAAGTGCAGAAATAAGACCAATGATGAAAATTACCGAAATCGCCATCGGGAAATAACCGTTTAATGAAAGTGCAGGGAATAAATCGTCTCCCATAATGTTGGTAATATGCCCTGAAGCATCTTTAAACCCGAAAATATGAGTCACCACTTCTTTGCCGTTTACGATATTGGTAACTTCAGAATAACCTGCACCATTCTGTAAGGCAAAAAGATAAAGCAGACCGCCTAAGAAAAGGAAGGCGATGTTTACAAAAAGTAAAGTTCCTGCAAAAGTGAGCATATTTTTCTTGGAATTTTTAAGACTATCTACAGAAATGTTTTTCTGCATCATTTCCTGATCTAAGCCGGTCATGGCAATGGTTATAAACATTCCACCCAAGATGGTTTTCAGAAAAAATGTTTTGGAATTAGGGTCTAAATTAATAAAATGCGTATAATTTTTATGTTCTAAAATGGTATAAGCTTCACCAAAAGAAAGATTTAAATTGAATAAAATATATGTAATACAGGCAATTAAGCTGATAATCATAAATGAAGTCTGCAATGTATCTGTAATCACGATGGTTTTTACGCCTCCTTCAAAAGTGTAGAGAAGTACCATTAATAAAAGCACCGATGCAGTTACCCAAAACGGAACACCCAAAGCTTCAAGCAGGAAAATCTGCAGTACATTCACAACCAGATATAATCTTGCTGTTGCCCCGATTGCTCTGGAAACAATAAAAAATACAGAGCCGATTTTGTGAGCTTCAACATTGAATCTTTTACCCAAATACGTATAAATTGAGGTAAGATTCATTTTATAATAGAGTGGAAGAAGAATTGCGGCAACGATAAAATACCCGATAAAAAACCCGATCACCATCATATAGTATTCAAAACCGCCGAAGATGTATTCGCTTCCCGTCATTTTTCCTACAGTTCCGGGAACGGAGATGAAAGTAACACCACTTAAGCTGGTTCCTATCATTCCAAAGGCAACAAGCCACCATTTACTTTTTTTGTTTCCGATAAAAAACGACTGATTGTCTGAATTTCGGCTGGTAAAGTAAGAAATTACCAAAAGTCCGATGAAATAAATAAATACAAACAGTAAAAGAACAGTTCCCTGATTCATGCTTTGTTAAATTTCAGCAAATATAGTTTTTTTTGCTCCTGTTAAAAAAAGAAAAACCTTCCAGAGAAATTTTCTGAAAGGTTTCTGAAACTTTTGTTTTTGATAATATTTTACAAAACATCCTGAAGATTTGCATTTTTCTGAAAAGTTGCTTTTGCAAACGGACAGAGAGGAATGATTTTCTTGTTGTTTTCCCTTGCAAATTCCACTGCTTTTATGAGCATTTCTTTGCCTACTCCTTTACCGTTGTAAGCTTCTTCTACCTCAGTATGATCGATAATGAAACGTTCTTCTCCCGCCCAAGTGTAGGTCATAAGTCCGGCTTTTTGTCCGTCAATGTAAGCTTCAAAGCTTCCGTTTTTTTCGTTGTTGTTTTGTTTTACGTCTATCATTTTATGAAAATTTGGTTTGAATTTCTATTTCGTTGGTTAACATTTTATGTACAGGACATGCATCCGCAATTGCATTGAGTCTTTTATGCTGATCTTCACTCAAATTCGCTCCTTCAAAACGAATGTTTCTTTTAAAAACAGCCAATTTGGTGAGTGGGAAATTTTCCAGTTCAACTTCTACGTGAATATTTTCTACAATCCACTCTTTTCTGTCTATATACATCCTCAAAGTCGCCGCAGTACAGCTTGCCAAAGATGTTGCAAGAATTTCAAAGGGGTTGAAACCTTTATTCTGACCGCCTTTGTCCAAAGGTTCGTCGGTAATAATTCTATTTTCGCCAGCAATAACTTCGGTATAATATTTTGTAGTTCCTAAACTTGCTTTTACAGTTACAGACATGGTTTAAAAAAAAATTAATTTTAAAAATGGATGAGAAAAAAGAAATCTGATATTTCTTGTAAGAGAATATCAGATTTCGAATATATGTTTATTTTAAAGGAATATTGGCAAGGATATCTTTCGTGAAATCCCAAAATTTCTGTGTAGAAGAAATATTGGCTCTTTCATCTGGCGAATGTGCTCCTCTAATGGTTGGTCCGAAACTTACCATTTCCATTTCCGGGTAATTTGCACCGATAATTCCGCACTCTAAACCTGCATGACAAGCTACTACATGAGGTTTTTTGCTGAATTTTTCTGTGTAAATTTTCTCCATGAGCTGAACAATTTCCGAACCTGGTTTTGGTTTCCATCCTGGATAAGAACCGCTGAATTCTACATTCATTCCGGCTAACTCTGCCACAGATTTCAGCTGATTAGCTACTGATATTTTAGTTGATTCTACAGATGATCTGGATAAATTTAAAATTTTTAAATCTCCGTTTTTCAACTCTACTCTTGCAACATTATTGGATGCTTCTACCAAATCCTGTACATCGGGACTCATTCTGTAAACTCCGTTGTGAAGAGCATTCAATGTTAAAATAATTTTTTTAGAATCTTTTTCCGAAATGGCTTTTTCTGTATTGGTTGTAAGCTCAATATTGATCTGAAGAGCCGGTTCTATGGAAGCAAATTCTTCTAAAATTTCTTTTTTTAAACCATTAGAAATATTTTCTATGTACTCGTTGGCATTTCTTACCGAAATTATAGCAAAAGCTTCTCTCGGAATAGCATTTCTAAGACTTCCGCCATCAACAGATACCAACTGGATGTTTTGATTGTTGAGTCCTTCGTTTAAAAACCTTCCCAAAATAATGTTGGAATTTCCAAATCCTTTATGGATGTCCATTCCGGAATGACCTCCCTGCAAACCTTTTACTTCAATTCTTACAAGCTGGCCTTTAGCTTCTTCAAGAGAATAGGTTTGGGTAATGGTAACATCAATTCCACCTGCACAGCCAATATCGATTTCATCATCTTCTTCGGTGTCAAGGTTCAGTAAAATATTTCCTGTAAGTTGTCCGGGTTTCAATCCTAAAGCACCGGTCATTCCTGTTTCTTCATCGATCGTAAACAAAGCTTCCAAATCAGGATGCGGAATATCCGAGCTTTCTAAAATCGACATTATTGTAGCCACACCTAAGCCATTATCTGCACCCAAAGTGGTTCCTTTTGCCTTTACCCAATCGCCGTCTACTTCCATCTGGATTCCTTGGGTTTCAAAATCGAAATTAACATCGTTGTTTTTCTGGCATACCATATCCAAATGAGATTGCATTACGATAGGTTTGCGGTTTTCCATACCAGAAGTTGCCGGTTTTTTGATGATAACATTGCCGGTTTCATCTACTGTGGTTTCAAGTCCTAGATTTTCTCCGAATTCTTTAATAAATGCAATTACTTTTTCCTCTTTTTTTGAAGGTCTGGGTACAGCATTCAGTTTAGAAAAATTTTTCCAGATAATCTGAGGTTCTATATTGGATAGTTCCATAAAATTTTATTTTTCTCAAATTTACGGATAAAAAAAATGCTCCCGAAATTCAGGAGCAGTATTTTTTAATTGCTTAACATCCGCATTCACCGTAAATGGGAATAACAGTTTTGCTTCCGTCTGGCTTTTCTATGATTAATGTACCTTCAAAAAGCAATGCTTCTTCATTTTTTATTTTCTTTCCTTTTACAGAAATTTTATAATTTTCGTTTTCAATTTCTTTGCTCAGTTCATCGTCTGCTTCCATATCGCTGGAAGAAATAAGATTCATTACCAGTCTTTTTCCGTCGAGCTTCATGTAGGCTGTTTTTCCTGCATCATCAGCATAAATGTAGTTCTCGTTTTCGAAATCTGCTTTGCTTTTAGCAAAATAGCATGAACATTCTTTAATTTCTTTCGGAAAAGGAAATGTATCAACTAAAATGTTGGCATTCTGAGTATCTGCTTTTACAGAATCCTGAGTAATATTAGTAGAATCTACTTTTGTAGAATTAGAAACGTTTTCTTGCTCCTTTTTGCAGGCAACTAATAGAAATGCCGAAAAGAAAATGATTAAATATTTCATTCATTAAAAATTTAAAAATAATAAGGCTTCAAATGATAAGCCAATATCTGTAATTTAACCTCTTGCTCTTTCTAAGAGAACCATCATTAATAAAGATAAAACTACTAAGCTTTCATCTTCATCATCAATATCAATAAGTCTGTCGAGTTGAAATCTTCGTCCAAACATCGAAGGCATTTTTTTGAGTCTGAAATAATCTTTTCCATCTGTACCTTTTACAGTGTAAGAAGGATTAAGAAAATACCCGGTAAACATACTAACGATAGGGATTTCTCCTACCATACTGTCGAAAACCTTTACCCAAGGATTATCTTCTGTAATGGTGAATTTTGGCTGATCGGCTTCATCTAAAACATTGTAAGTGGATTTCCAAATAGAACGCATCCCTTTTCTGGCGAGTCTCCCAAAGTTTTTACCGCTTAAAATACTTTTGATAGAGTAAGAAGCATTGAAATCGATCCATTGGTTTGCCTGAATCCTGAAAAGTTCTTTGGTTTTATTTTCATTATCAAAAACAATTACATCTTCTTTTAATTTAAACATTTTTTGTCGAACATACGCAACGTAGTTTCCGTTCTTGTCGGTAATGTTAAAATCGCTTGCAAGTGTTGTAATTTTAAACTTAAAATCCAGCGGATAATTCAGGTTATTAAGATTCATCTAGATAATTTTTTTCTTGTTTTGCCCAAAGATAGTTATTTTCTGAAGATTTATACAACGATTTTAGACCTTGGGCTTCGTAGGTTTTCAAGTATAATTAGTATTTTTGCAAATATGGATTACCCGAGTAAAGTATTGGCAAAAGCAGTCGATGAAATTTCCGGACTTCCCGGAATAGGAAAAAAGACCGCTTTACGCTTAGCTCTTCATCTTTTGAAGCAGCCCAGCTCCAGAGCAAATGGATTGGGTAATTCTATCATTAATCTGGTTAATGATATAAAATACTGCAAAGAATGCCATAATTTTTCAGATTTCGAAATTTGTGAAATCTGCAGCAGCTACAAAAGAAACAATGAGTTAATCTGCATTGTAGAAGATGTAAGAGATGTAATCGCTATAGAAAATACGGGAAAATATACGGGAAAATATCTTATTTTAGGCGGAAAGATTTCTCCTATGGAAGGTGTGGGTCCCAATCAGCTTAATATTCCCAGTATCGAAAAGAAAATTAACGAAGGAAATGTAAAAGAATTAATTTTTGCATTAAGTGCAACGATGGAAGGCGATACTACGGCATATTATATTTACAAAAAGTTCAAAAATTTTAATGTGAATTTTTCAAGTATTGCAAGAGGGATTTCGGTAGGAGATGAGCTGGAGTATGCAGACGAAATCTCTTTAGGAAGATCTATTATCAACAGACTTCCTTATAATGAAAAAGATTAAATGATGATGGTGAAACTTTCTTTTATTATCGTGAATTATAATGTAACTCAATTTCTGAGGAACTGTCTTCATTCTATACAAAAATATGCTGCAGAGATAAATTATGAAATTATTGTTGTGGATAATAATTCTCCCGACAGTTCTTGGAAAAACCTAATTTCCGAATTTCCCGATATGCGTTTTATTGCTTCTGAAACAAATGAAGGTTTTTCTAAAGCAAATAACAAAGCGATAAAATTTGCAAAAGGAGAATATCTGCTTATTTTGAATCCCGATACAGAACTGGAAGGTTTTTATTTGAAAGAAATCCTAAATTTTGCCGATTCCAAACCGAAATTAGGGTGTCTTGGTGTAAGAATGCATGATGCTTCAGGGAAATTTCTTCCAGAAAGTAAAAGGTCGGTTCCAGATATGCTTAATTCATTCGAAAAACTTTTTGCGGGATTCAAAAAGAATAATTCGAAATCATATTATCATAATGACATTAGCGAATATGATATTTCTGAAACTGAAGTTATAACAGGAGCTTTCATGCTTATTAAGAGAGCTACATACCATTTTGTAGGAGGATTGGATGAAAAATATTTTATGTATGGTGAAGATATTGATATTTGCTATACATTATTAAACAATGGTTTCAATAATTATTATTACGGTAAAGTTTCTATCCTTCATCATAAGGGTGAAAGCACCGTAAAAAATAAAACTTATCTTAAAAGATTTTATGGAGCCATGCAGATTTTTATAGATAAGTATTATAAAAATCAGAAACCGGTACAGTATTCTTTCTTAAAAGCCGGATTGAAGCTGAGATATCAGATTGAAAAGATAAAATTGAAATAAAATCAATAGTATTCAACTAAAAAAGCAACCTATTAAGGTTGCTTTTTTAATATCTAAATATAAGTTTTTATTTAGTTGGTGTGGCAGGAGCCTGAGTTCCAGAAGCCGGAGCTGTTTTGTTTGCAGGAGCTTCAGTTTTAGCAGGAACCGGCGGAACCGGAATAGCCGTTTTCTTTGGTTTACCCGTTACTACCACGCTTATCAGAATTAAAACGATAATTACTGTTCCTAAAGTCCAAGTAGATTTTTCCATAAAATCATTAGTTCTCTGAACTCCGAATTGTGCAGAAGATGCACCTCCGAATGTACTCGAAAGACCTCCTCCTTTAGGATTCTGAGCCATAACAACGATTACCAGAAGTATGCAGGCAATCATAATAAGAACCATCAATAGTGTAAATATAGTATCCATTAATTTTGATATCTTTTTGAATGGGCAAATTTAATGTTTTTTTACTGAACAGCAAAATAAGATTCATATAAAAATAAAAACGGCAACTCAATGTCGCCGTTTAATTAAAAATATAATGATTTTTATTTGAAGTCTGTATCTTTAGCTTGATTTACTTCATAAGATTTTACCTTCATGGTCATATCCATTCCCATTTGGTTTACCGTAATTGTGAAAGGCATTTTTACCCCAGAAACTTCTTTGTAATCTGAAAAAGTTGTTGGGATTGTAAAAGTTTGCCCTTGAGCAGATTCAGTTTTAGTTTCACCGGTTTTTAAACCAGATTTTACGCTGTAATAATAAGTGTCTCCACCAGAAGATTTAATAGCATAAGAATCTTCTCCATTAATTTTTTCGATTCCTGCTAATTTGTAATCTGCAGATTTAGCAAAACCTAATTCTTCGAAAAGCTCAGGATTTTTTAATCTGTCAGCAATTTCTTCTTTGCTCATTTCAGCTTTTTGTCCCATTGCTTCAGAGTAACCTGTTTTACCGTCAAAAACCTGTTTTTGTACAGTCATACCTCCTGCAGTAATGGTCTGCGACTCTTTTCCGCCTTTAGCTTTTACAATCTTGAATTCAAGATTCTGTCCTTGCATAGACAGAGAAGCATTGGTTGTGTAAGAATTGATTTTTGCAACATTTTCTTTTCCTCCGATAGCAGCAATATATTTATCTGCAATAGAAGCAACAGTTACATTAGCATCTACTTTCTGAACGGTTGGTTTTGCAACCGGATTGGCATTTCTGTCATAATATTTTACAGGATAGCCAAGTTTTTCTAAGTTTTCAGAAATGTCTGATGCTTTACCTGCAACAAAAATTCTGCTTTGGTTAGGAAGAATAGTTGTTTTTACAGCATTAGAAACATCTGCAGCAGTTACTTTGTCAATAGATTTTAAGTAATTGGTGTAGAAATCTGCAGGAAGATTCTGAACTTTTTGGTTTACAGCAAATCTTGCGATTGTAGCAGGTTGCTCCAAAGACATAATGAAGCTACCTTTCAGTTTTGCTTTAGCATTTTCAAGTTCATCAGCTTTTACTGTAGAAATTGCAGTAAGCTCGTTCATGAATTCTTTTACCGCTTTATCTGTAACTTCGTTTCTTACACTGGCTTCAGCAGAAAATGAAGGAGAATATTTGCTTGCACTCATGCTAGAGTAAGCACCGTAAGTAAATCCGTTCTTCTCACGAAGATTCATGAAAAGTCTAGCTTCACCACCACCACCTAAGATATAGTTGGCAATTGTTGCAGCAAAATAGTTAGGATCTTTCATCTTAAGGTTGTTGAGATTTCCTACGGATACCACAGACTGTACTGCAGAAGGAACATCTACAACATCAATTTCAGTTTTAGCAACGTTATTGGCAGGCTCTAGAGCAGCGAATTTAGTATCTGCTTTTTTCCAGTTAGCAAATGCTTTTTCTACCATCGGTTTTACCTGATCGTATTTTACATCTCCCACGATTACCAAATACGAATTATCTGGAGCGTAATATTTTTTGTAAACATTCTGTACGTCCGCAAGTTTAATTTTGTTGATAGATTCTTCAGTGTCGAATTCACCTCTTGCCGTATTTTTTCCGTATGCCAAAGCGTTAGAAACTCTTGATGCAATTTCGTCTGCACTTTTTTCTGAAGATTTTAAACCTTCAATAGCTCTTTCTTTAGATTTTTGAATTTCGTCTGCTGAAAATTTTGGGTTGATGATTGCATCAGCCATTAAATTTAATACCTCAGGGAAATATTTTGAAAGTGAGTTAGAAGCTGCTCCTCCAGAACTGAAATTTAAGTTTGCACCTAAATAATCTACTTTCTTATTAAAATCATCTTTGCTTAAAGTTGTAGTACCATTACCCAGCTGATCTGCCATGATTTCGCTTACTCCGGCAATATCACCTTCAAAATAAGGCTGTCTGTCCATAGAAAGGCTCATGTTTACTCTAGGCAACTTGTTGTTTTCAACTACCATTACGGTCATTCCGTTCTTTAGTTGAAAAGTTTTAGGTTTTGCAATGTTAATGGCAGGAGTTGGTCCTGGCTTCGGCATTGCGTTCAAATCAATTTTTTGTGCTGAAAGCATTCCTGAAAATAAAAATGCTACGGCTATATATGTTAATTGCTTTTTCATTTGTAAAAATTTTAAATGTATAATCTTTTTAAACTGTTATGTTTTGTAAGATTATTTTTTCTCAGGTAAGTAATTAAGGATGATTCTTTGGTTAGAATTCAAATACTTTTTGGCAGCATTTTGCAAATCCTGCTTAGTGATCGATCTGTAAATATCAATTTCTTTATTGATTAAATTAGTATCTCCCATCAAAACATGGTTTGTAGCTAAAGAAGCTGCAATACCCTGAATGCTTGAATTGGCATTAACGAATTGATTTTCGAACTGATTTTGAAGCTTTTGATAATCTTCATCAGAAATTAATGTCGTCTGAACTTTTTTAATTTCCGCATCAATATCAGTCTGCAAAGTTTGTTTGCTTGTATTTCCCATAGGAATAGCGAAAAACGCAAAAATACCGTAATCCTCAAGTCCTTGGTTGAAAGCTGCTACCTGAAGTGCTTTTTTCTCCTGATCTACAAGTTTTTTATACAAAACTGAAGATTTTCCGCTGCTTAAATAAGAAGAAAGCATATCTAATACATACGCATCTTTTTCTTTATTACCAGGTGTTCTGTATGCAAAAACATAAGCAGGAAGCTGGATGTTAGGATCGTACGCTGTTACTTCTGTTTCTTTTGTAATAGGCTCGTCTTTAGGGAAGTTTTTAGGATAAACAGTTCCTTTAGGAATACCTCCGTAATACTCTTCAATCCATTTTTTAGTCTGTTCCGGCTTAATATCACCTGCTACAACCAAAGTTGCATTGTTCGGAACATAATATTTTTTGTAGAACGCCTGAAACTCTTCCAGTTTTGCCGCATTCAAATCATCCATAGATCCGATTGTAGACCAATGGTAAGGGTGTTTTGTGAAAAGATTTTTTTGTACGTTGTTAAAGAGATTTCCATAAGGCTGGTTATCCATTCTCATTCTCTTTTCTTCTTTTACAACTTCTCTCTGCGTGTCTACACCAATTTGGTTAATCTGTGCGTGGCGAAGTCTTTCTGCCTCCATCCAAAGACCTAACTGCTCGTTGTTTGAAGGGAATGTTTCGTAATAATACGTTCTGTCATTTGTTGTGTTTGCGTTGTTCTGACCGCCGTTTGACGAAACAATTTTAAACCATTCTCCTCTTTTAATATTAGGTGTCCCTTCAAATAAAAGGTGTTCGAAGAAATGCGCAAAACCTGTTCTTCCTACCACTTCGTCTTTAGCTCCTACATGATACATTACACCAGTGGTAACTACAGGTGCAGAATTGTCTTGGTGAAGAATTACATGTAAACCGTTTGGTAAATCATACTCTTCAAATTTGATTTGCTGTGCGTTTAGCATTGCTCCAAAAAAGGCTGCCGCTGCGACACTAAGAAGTCGTTTTTTCATAAATAGAAATTGTTTTGTCAATAAGTTTCAAAAATACATCATTTGTTACAATTTTGGAAAAACTTTTGCATTTGTTTTTTGTTGTTAAATTTTATAAAGTTTCAGCAAGGGTGTTTTTAATATCCAACTCCAATACATTAACAAATAAAAATTAATTTTGAATTTCGAAATCGAGTAATGAAAAATATTTTACCGTCCAACGTTTCATACGAATCTCTCGTAACTTTATTCAGTCAGGCTCCCGTTGCGCTCTCTCTTATAATGGGAGATAATTTTATAATACATACGGCAAATCCAAAGAGTCTTGAGCTTTGGGGAAAAGACGAATTGTGTATAGGTAAACCTTTATTTGAGATTTTTCCCGAATTAAAATCACAAGGATTTGAAGAAATTTTCAATAATGTTTATAAGAAAGGCGAAATTTTTAAAGGAGATAAACTTTCAATTTTCTTGAATAAATACGACGTTTATGAAGAACATTTTTTCGATTTTATTTATTCTCCTGTGTACAACAGTCAGAATTCCTCTGAAATTATTGGAGTAAGCGTTGTTGCAACAGAAGTTACCGATCAGGTATTATCCGCAAGAAAATTGAAAGAAAGTGAATATAAATTTGAAGATTTAATAAAAAATTCAGATTATTCAATTGCTTTATACAGATCAAAAGATTTAATTATTGAATTGGCCAACGATCCTATGCTGAAAACTTGGGGGAAGCCAAAATCTGTAATAGGAATGAAATTAGAAGATGCTCTTCCTGAACTAGAAGGACAGCCATTTATAGGTTTACTGAAAGATATTTTCGAAACCGGCGAAACGTATACAGCCAAAGAAGACAAAGTAGATTTGGTGGTAGATGGCAAGCTTCAGACTTTTTATTATAATTTTTCTTATAAACCGCTTAAAAACTCTCAGGGTGAAGTATGTGCTATCTATAATGTAGCGGTAGATGTAACCCATTTGGTAAACGGAAGACAAGAAATACAAAAAAATGAGCAGGAGCTTAGAAAAATGGCAGATTCTATGCCTCAGATTGTGTGGACTACAGATCATAAAGGTGTCCTTAAATACATGAATGAGAAATGGTTTACTTTTTCTAAATATGACAGAGAAATGGATCTTACAGAATCTGTTAAAAATATGATGAAACCTGGTGTTTATGAACGTGTAGACCAAATTTGGAAAGAATGCATACAGACAGGAAAGCCTTTTGAGGTCGAATGCGAATTCTTAAGCCCAAATACAATAGAAGAATTTAGATGGTTTTTGGCAAGAGCTGTACCGAGTTACAACGAAAAAGGAGAGGTGAAAGAATGGATAGGAACTTTTACAGATATTGATGATTTTAAAAAGTTACAAAATCAGAAAGATAACTTTTTGGGAATTGCAAGTCATGAATTGAAAACGCCTCTTACCAGTCTGAAGCTTTACACTCAAGTTATCGAAAGAAATCTTTCGCAAAACGGAGATCAGAAAAATGCTGCTATTGCATCGAAAATGGATTCGCAGATCGAACTTCTTAATGGTTTGGTAAGAGATCTTCTGGATGTTACCAAAATTCAGAAAGGGCAGATTCAGCTTAATAAATCCTACTTTGATTTCGATGATCTTATTGACGATGTCGTTACAGAACAGCAAATGGCTTCAAGGCATAAAATCTTAGTGGAAAAAAGCAACGTAGGAAAAGTTTTTGCAGACCGACACAGAATTGCACAGGTAATGAGTAATCTCATCGGGAACGCAACAAAATATTCTCCCGAAGCAGAAGAAGTTCATGTAAAAGCTCATGTTTCCGGGGATTTTATCCATTTTAGCGTAAAAGATTTCGGAATCGGAATACCGGAAGAAAAGCAACCTAAAGTATTTGAGCAGTATTATCGGGTAAGTGGTTCCAAAGAGCATACATTTCCCGGTTTAGGTTTGGGGCTTTATATTTCTTCGGAAATTATTAAAAGATCCGGAGGGAAAATATTTGTAAATTCTGTAGAAGGAAAAGGGTCTGATTTTTGCTTCCAAATTCCAACAAATAAAGGAGTCAACAACATAAATTAATAAAATATGTCTGAGTCGATGAAGGTGATGGTAGTGGACGATAGCCCTGCCATAGTAGATTCAATAGGAATGATGCTGGATTTTGAAGGTTTTAGAGTAGAGAAATTTTATAAAGGTTCCGATATGTTCAATACCCTGAATCCGGAATCTAAACCCAACGTAATTCTCATGGATATGTGGCTTTCCGGTGAAGACGGAAGAGATATTTGCCGCATGGTAAAATCAGACGAAAATCTGAAAAATATTCCCGTGCTTATAATGTCTGCAAGTCGTGGTTTAGAGCAGTCTGCATTGGATGCGGGTGCAGATGCATTTATTGCAAAACCTTTTGATATTAATGATATGATAGAAACCATTAGGCTTCATTCAAAATAAAAAATCAGCTCGTTTCCCGGATTTTTGTATTTCCGTAAGCCGACAAAAAAATGTAGATTTGCATTCTAATAAATCTAATAAAAATGAGTAAAAGTATTGAAGAGCTAAAATCTCTTGCAACACAAATCAGAAGAGACATTTTAAGAATGGTTCACGCTGTAAATTCAGGACATCCCGGCGGAAGTTTAGGATGTACAGAATATTTCACTGCACTTTACGGCAAAGTGATGAACTATAATCTTCCTTTCACCATGGAAGGTAAAAATGAAGACCACTTCTATCTTTCTAACGGACATATTTCTCCTGTTTTTTATTCTACTTTGGCAAGATTCAATTTCTTTCCCGTAGAAGAATTAAAGACTTTCAGAAAATTAGATTCTAGATTACAGGGTCACCCTACTACTCACGAAGGTTTACCGGGCGTAAGAATTGCTTCGGGATCTTTAGGACAAGGGCTTTCTGTTGCATTGGGTGTTGCACAGGGAAAAAAATTAGACGGAGACCAGTCTTTGGTTTATACACTTCACGGTGACGGAGAATTACAGGAAGGGCAAGTTTGGGAAGCTCTAATGTATGCTGCTGCCAAAAAAGTAGACAACATTATTTCTACGATAGATTATAACGGACAGCAGATTGACGGAAGTACAGAAAATGTACTTTCTCTAGGAAATCTTCATGCAAAACTGGAAGCTTTCGGATGGACAGTTCTGGAAGAAAAAAACGGTAACGACCTTGAAGCGGTTATTGCTATTCTGGAAAGAGCGAAAACAGAAACCGGAAAAGGAAAACCTGTGGCAATTATTCTTCACACAATTATGGGGAATGGTGTAGATTATATGATGGGAACACACGCTTGGCACGGGAAAGCTCCTAATGATGAGCAATTGGATACTGCGTTCAAACAATTATACTTAGAAGCTCCGGCAGACTATTAGTAAAAGAATGAAAACATTATTTATTGTTTTTTCAATATTTGCTTATACTGTAATTTACGGTCAGAAATCAATTACTCTAAAATATGAAATTGATTATGCAACTAAAGAAAAAATGTATGTAAATAATGATAATAGTTTTTTGGTTTTTGAACAATCCAAAATCACTCCTTGTAATATCGTTACCTTACAGAACCAAAAATATAATTGTTTTGAGGGTAGCGTAAAAAACAAATTCGATTTAACAATTACAGACAAATACAATTGGGGAATTGATGACGTTGTAAATAAATTTGAAATCTTTTACAACGAGAAAAAAGGAATTTCAGCTATTAATGGATTCAAGGCTAAAGAATATATTGTTTTAAAAAACAACGAACTTATTTTCAGAGTTTATATAGATACCGACTCTAAAATAAACAACACAGGTTTTTTAAACATGATTCTTAATGTTCCTTTTTCTGAAATTAATTTTCCAAAAGGATTAATTGTAGGATTAAAAAATCAGAAAAATCAAAATGTCATTTTTTTTGAAGTAAAAAAAATTACGGAAATTAATCACATTATTAAATATGATATCGAAAATGATATCAAAAAGAATAATGAGAGAGAGCAAAAAGAAAAAAGTAAATTTAAGTCTCCGGGAGTAATGGATAAACCTCCTTTTTTAAAAAAAATAAAATGAAATATACATATACAGAAAAAAAAGATACACGTTCAGGATTCGGAGCCGGATTGGCTGAACTTGCAGATACCAATCCTAACGTAGTTGCTCTCTGTGCAGACCTTATCGGTTCTTTAAAAATGGAAAAATTCATTGAAAAGGCACCAGAAAGATTCTTTCAGGTAGGTATTGCAGAAGCCAACATGATTGGTCTTGCAGCAGGATTAAGCATCACGGGAAAAATCCCTTTTACAGGAACTTTTGCCAACTTCTCTACTTCCAGAGTATATGACCAGATTCGTCAGTCGGTTGCCTATTCAGATAAAAACGTAAAAATCTGTGCTTCTCACGCAGGTCTTACTTTAGGAGAAGATGGTGCTACACACCAGGTTTTGGAAGATATAGGAATGATGAAAATGCTTCCTGGTATGACAGTAATAAACCCTTGCGATTACAACCAGACTAAAGCGGCAACCCTTGCTATTGCAGATCATCACGGTCCGGTTTATTTAAGATTCGGAAGACCGGTAGTTCCTGTTTTCATCCCGGAAGATATGCCTTTCGAAATCGGAAAAGGAATTATGCTTCAGGAAGGTACCGATGTAACAATAGTAGCAACCGGACATTTGGTTTGGGAATCTTTAATCGCTGCAGACGAACTTGAAAAAGAAGGTATTTCTTGTGAAGTAATCAACATCCACACAATTAAGCCATTAGACGAAGAAATCATCTTAAAATCTGTTGAAAAAACAGGTAAAATCGTAACTGCGGAAGAGCACAATTATCTTGGCGGTTTAGGTGAATCTATTGCAGGAATGTTGGCAAGAAAAAGACCTACAAGACAGGAATTTGTTGCTGTAAATGATACTTTCGGAGAATCTGCAACACCAGCTGAATTGATGAAAAAATATAAAATTGATTCTGAAGCTGTAAAAGAAGCGGTGAAAAGAATTTTAGCGTAATTGCTTTTTATATATAACCACAAAAGTCCTCTTTTCAGGGGACTTTTGTGGTATCTTATTCTTTACATTTTTTGCTGAATATACTCTAATAAATCCTGAAAATCCTTATCTGAATATCCCAAAGAAAGATAATGAATATCATGCGCTTTACGATACCATGTTAATTGTCGCTTTGCATATCTTCGGCTATTTTTTTTAATTTCTGAAATGGCAAAATCCAAATCCCAATAGCCTTCAAAGTATGTAAAGAGTTCTGTATAACCTACGGTTTTTAAAGCCGTTAAATCTTTGAAGTGTTCGAGGCTTTTTGCTTCTTCCAAAAGACCGTTTTCCAGCATCAGGTCTACTCTTCTGTTGATTCTTTCATAGAGTTCTTCTCTCTGAGCTTCAATTCCGATACGGATCACTTTAAAATCTCGGGAATTCTGCGACATAGCAATCAGTTCAGAATATTTTTTTCCGGTTTGCCAAATAACATCAATGGCTCTTAGAAGTCTTCTGTAATTGTGTATATCTACAACTTCAAAATAGCTTGGATCCAGCTCTTTCAAAATATCCTGAAGTTTTTCAATCCCTTCATTTTGCAGAATTTCCTGTAATTTTTTCTGATTTGCATCATTAGATTCTGGCAAATCGTTCAGACCTTCAATTACGGCTTTTTCGTACATCATGCTTCCGCCAACAAGAATGGCTATAGTATGATTTTCAAAAATTTCATTAAGCTTGTTTAGTGCATCCGTTTCGTACTGCCCAATAGAATAATATTCTTCAACACCAAGATTTCCTATAAAATGATGCTTTGCTTCAGCCAATTCCTCTTCCGAAGGAGAAGCGGTACCAATCTTCATCTCTCTAAAAAACTGGCGAGAATCACAGGAAACAATTTCGGTATTGAAATGTTTAGCCAAGTCAATCGCCAAACGGGTTTTACCAATTCCGGTGGGTCCTACTACAGAAATTAAGATTTTATTTTTCACGATGCGAATTTACAAAAATGTGTTCACTTTGGTTTCAGTTTTTATTGTCGTAAATCCTATTGTTTCCACAAAGTTTAAATTAAAGTGCGGAAAAAAAATCTCCTCAAGACATCAAATGAAATGTTTATCTTTGTAGAGTAATAAAAAACTATGATTTTATCAATGACCGGCTTTGGTAGAGCCGAAGGTGTTTTTGAAGGAAAAAAAATTTCAATAGATATTAAATCACTCAATTCTAAGAGTTTTGATCTGAATATCAAAGTTCCGTTGAGATACAAAGAAAAAGAATTTGAAATCAGAAAAATTCTTAATGACAGAATTATCCGCGGAAAAGTAGACTGCTACATCAATCTGGAAAATCTTGAAGAAAGCAGCGACGTAAAAATCAATAAAAATCTTATCGATTCTTATATTTCGGAACTTCGTAAAATTGCAGACGACGGTCCCGATTTCGAATACCTTAAAATGGCGGTAAGACTTCCAGACGCAATTACCTCAAGACCAGATGAACTGAATGAAGGTGAATGGGAAGCTTTGGCAAAAATTGTGAATTCTGCTTTAGATAAATTTCAGGAATTTAGAAAAACAGAAGGGGCAATTCTCCATGAAGAGCTCGAAAAAAATATTCAGAATATAGAAAGTTACCTTTCTCAGGTTCTTCCTTACGAAGAAGTGAGAATTAATGCCGTAAAAGAACGTTACGAAAAAACGTTAAAAGAGTTTGAAAACCTTGATGAAACCCGTTTTTATCAGGAAATGGCTTATTTCACCGAAAAACTGGACATTTCTGAAGAAAAAGTAAGATTATCCCAACATTTGAAATACTACAAAGAAGTAATGGATACTGAAGATTTTAACGGAAAAAAACTAGGTTTTATTTCTCAGGAAATCGGAAGAGAAATCAATACTTTAGGATCTAAAGCCAATCATGCTGAAATTCAAAAACTTGTAGTAAAGATGAAAGATGATTTGGAGAAAATTAAAGAACAGACATTAAACGTTTTATAAATAAAATCCTTAAGCAAAAAGTCTATCGTTATTTATGAATAAGGTTATTATATTTTCGGCACCATCGGGAAGTGGCAAAACAACTTTAGTGAAATATGCTTTGGAAATATTTCCAGAGCTGGAATTTTCTATTTCTTGCACTACAAGACAGCCACGCGGAAACGAAATTCATACCATAGATTATCATTTTATATCTCCGGAAGAATTCAGACAGAAAATTTCTGAAGATGCTTTTGTAGAATACGAAGAAGTTTACACCGACAAATATTACGGAACGCTAAAATCTGAGGTCGAAAAAATATGGAATAACCAAAAAGTTGTTATTTTTGATGTTGATGTAAAAGGTGGAATTTCACTTAAAAAATATTTTAAACATCAAGCTTTGTCGATTTTCATAGAACCGCCTTCCATTGAAGAATTGGAACGAAGGTTGATTAATAGAAATACAGACGATGCAGAAACCATTAAAACAAGAGTCGAAAAAGCGGAAGAAGAAATGTCTTATGCAAAAGATTTTGACGTTATTGTAATTAATGAAAATCTCGACCAGGCGAAAGGTGAAATAAAAAATTTAATAGAAAGTTTTATTAAAAACTAAATTTTGAAATTAGGAACACTAAAATTTCAAGATAAAAAACACATTCCTAATTCCTTAATAAACAAAGTCTTATATGAGTACAGAAACATTAGACAAAGCAAAAGCAAATCTTCCTGTAAAGGGATTTTTAGATATAAAAGAAATTCAGATTCCTCAAGGAGAAGAGTTGGTAGAAGCAATATTAAAGCTTAAAGAAGAGAAAAACGCAGTTATTCTTGCACACTATTATCAACCAGTAGAAATTCAGGATATTGCAGATTTTTTGGGGGATTCTTTGCAGTTGGCAAGACAGGCAAAAGATACCAATGCAGATATGATTGTTTTCTGTGGAGTTCATTTTATGGCTGAAGCAGCAAAAATTTTAAATCCGACAAAAAAAGTAGTTCTTCCGGATACAATGGCGGGATGTTCTTTGGCAGATGGCTGTTCTGGTGAAGGTTTACGAAAAATGCGCGAAGAGCATCCCAATGCTCTAGTGGCAACTTACATCAACTGTAATGCAGAAACTAAGGCTGAAAGCGATATTATTGTTACCAGTTCAAATGCTGAAACGGTTATCGAAGCTTTGCCAAAAGACAGACCTATTATTTTTGCTCCCGATAAAAATTTAGGTAGATATTTATCCCAAAAAACTGGCCGCGACATGATTCTTTGGGACGGAAGCTGCATTGTACACGAAGCTTTCTCTATGGAAAGAATTGCCAAACAATTGGCAGATAATCCTGATGCAAAGCTGATTGCCCACCCAGAAAGTGAAGAAGCAGTTCTTAAACTTGCTCATTTTATCGGTTCTACATCTGCACTTCTTAACTTTGTGGAAAAAGACGACTGCCAAAAGTTTATTATAGCAACAGAAGAAGGTATTTTACACGAAATGAAGAAAAGGGCTCCTCATAAAGAGTTGATACCGGCTCTTGTTTTCGATGAAAGCTGTAACTGTTCAGAATGTTTTTACATGAAGAGAAATACGATGGAAAAACTGTATTTATGCATGAAATACGAGCTTCCTGAAATTTTAATTGATGAAGAACTTCGCCTGAAAGCATTAAAACCTATTGAAGCAATGCTCGATCTTTCTAAAAGCATCAAATAAAATATAAGCGGGTTTTTCAACTCGCTTTTTTTTATATTTGTTTCACAACTGTATTCTAAAAATAGAATTCAAATCATTAAAACTGAAGTTAAATAAACAACAAATCATGAGCAAAATCTTTTTAGAAGATGTAAAAATCTACGCTTATCACGGTGTTCTTCCTGAAGAAAACATTATCGGAACGAATTATATTTTAAACGCAGAAATTCATACAGATTTGTGGGCAGCAGCAGCTTCTGATGATTTGAATGACACGATTAGCTATGCAGATATTAATGAAATCATTCATGAAGAAATGAAGATTTCTTCTAAATTACTGGAGCATGTTGCGGGAAGAATTATCACAAAAATTGGAGAAAAATTCAGTCAGATTTCCTACATCAAATTAAAAATTACCAAAACCAGTCCACCCATGAAAGGAGAAATAAAAGGAGCAAGTATCGAACTTGAAAAAAGCTTTCTATTAGGTGGAATCACTGAAAAATAATAATTTAAAAAACATAAATTTTTAAAAGTGAGAATTAGTTATTTCTTTATCCTGCTATTTTTTTTCGCAAAATATTCCGGACAAAGCAGCAATATTTCTGCTACTTATAATTTTCCTAAAATAAAATCGAGCATTACAATGCCGGTTACGATTCCGCTTGATGAGATTAGCAATATGGTGAATAAGTCTGTAAAAGATCTTATCTACATGGATGATTCTTACAACGACAATAATGATGATCAGTTTAAAGTAAAAGTCTGGAAAACCCGCCCAATACGGTTAGTTGGCGACACCAACGGAAATATTCTAATTGAAGTTCCGCTAAAAATATGGGCAGAAAAAGGAATCGGAACATTGGGAATCTATACTTATCAGCAGACTACATTTGAAACGGTGATGTATTTTAAAACTGCCGTCAGTTTAAAAAATAATTGGTCGGTAAGCACTTTTACGCAACCCATGGGTTTTAAATGGGTAGCAAAACCTGTTTTAGATTTCGGTAAAATAAAAATTCCGATTACTTCTTTGGTGGAAACAAGCCTGAAAGAACAACAGTATAAGTTCTGCAAAACAATGGACGAGCAAATGGCATCGCAGCTCAACTTTCAGGAGTACGCCGTTTTAGCCTGGAATGCTTTCTCCCAACCATTCCATATCTCTGAAGAGTACAATACTTGGCTGAAAATTACGCCCATCAATATAAATATTACACCATTAAAGTTTTACGGAAACCAAATTGACACCAATATCGGGATTGATATTTTTTCTGAAACCTTTACAGGAACAAAGCCGGAATCTTCTCCAACTGCGAAAAGTGTTATGAATTTCAATTCTATCCCGCTTCTTGCCAATGAATTTCTTTTGCAAACGACAGCGAATATTCCATTTTCTGAAGCAACTCATATTGCCAGAAAAACTTTTTTGGATAAAGAATACGACATTCGGCATTCTAAAGTGAAAATCACAGATATTAAAGTGTATAAAGACGAAAACAGAATAATGATAGAAGCACAAACAGAAGGTTATGTAAACGGTACTGCTTTTATTTCCGGAATTCCTGTTTATGATGAACTGAAAAAGAAAATTGTACTTTCTGAAACAAAATTCAAGCTTAAAACCAATAATATTCTTCAAAAAACAGCTACTCTTCTGTTTCGGGGAAAAATTGTAAAAATGATTGAGGATGAATACGGAATTCCTACTTCCGAACTTGAAATTTCTTCTAAAAAAAGTATCGAAGACGCCTTCAATAAAGAATATTATAAAGGATTAAAGCTGAATGGAAAAGTATCGGATTTAAAACCTCAGCAAATTCTTTTGAATGAAAACGGACTTACTGCGGTAATTGATACCAAAGCATATCTGAAACTTATTATGAAAGGAATGTAAACCTACAATTATTAAACAAATAACTATGAGAAAATATTTACAGATTGTAGACCGTAACCGGGCATCAAAATGGAAAAGATTCGCCAACCTGATTATAGATAGAATAATTTTTAACCTATTTTTCTTGGTGATCGGATTTGCAGGAGCATTTCTGGATAGGATTTTAGAACAGTATTATTTTACAGATTTATTAATTGAGTTTTCAGAAATCGGAAGACTTTGGGATATGCTTATCACCTCAATACTCTTTTTTACGTACACCTTTCTAATGGAGTTTTTTACAAAAGGACGCACCATTGCAAAGTACATTACTGGTACCAAAGCAATAACTATAGATGGTGAAAATCCTACTTTAAAAGAATATATCATAAGAAACATATCGAGAATTGTCCCTTTTGATTTTCTTTCGTTTTTAGGAGAAAACGGATGGCATGACTCTTGGAGCGATACCAGAGTAATTAACATAGAAAAATATAATGCTGAAATACAGTACAAAAGAGAAATAGAACAAATCGGGAATAAAGAAATTGCATGAAAAATTTGCATCAAAATTTATTTTCACTATATTTGCACCACTAAAAAATGGTACTTTGGCCGAGCGGCTAGGCAGTGGTCTGCAACACCATCTACAGCGGTTCGAATCCGCTAGGTACCTCATTAATAAACCCCAATTCATTTATAGACAATGTTTTAGGGTTTTTTGTTTTCTAAAATTTCCAACCAATTTCCAACGAATTGAAAAAAGGTTATTATTATCAAAACTTAGAAACTAGGAAAAACATGGATCAGTACCAAAACATTTAATATTTTCCCGATATGCTTAAATTTTTCTAAATTTTTAAATAAAATTTATTTTAATGTAAGTAGTTATTCTAGTTTAAAAGATGTCTTATATTAATACTTAATTTTAAGATTAAATTAGGTAGAAAATGATTTATTATTTTAAACACCTGACTAACTGCGATTTGGAATAATTTATTATTATTATTTTAACTGTATTATCAATAGCGTCCTAAATAAAAAAATAAGAAGGAATTAAAGTAACTCAAAGTATCTTTGAGGTTGTACAACAAAAAAACCTTCTTATGGATTCAAAATTAA
>NZ_JADQBD010000054.1:0-19009 GCF_017808115.1 Chryseobacterium sp. RR2-3-20
TCTGTCCCAAAATGTGCTGAAAAACTGAATAAATTCATATCTAATTGTTTGATTACTACAAATATACAAAAGTTATGATAAATTACGGATATTCATTTATTTAAATATTTTAAGTTTCCTTTTCTAGAACATAAAAAAAGTCGCCAGATGAAAACGATTGTTTGTGGCATTAAAATCATTACCTATACCTCTTCCGTTATTTTGAGCATCTCCCCATCTTGCTACAGTATTTTCAACTTCAAATCTAAGTTTAATGGTTTTACTTAAAGACCAGTCTACTCTTGGTACTACTCTCCAAAGCTGATCCACACTTCTTGCACCTTTTGTTGCAGAAACTGCTCCCCATGAAGTTGTTACTCCATACGATGTTGAAACTCTATCTTCTACAGGATTATTGGCTCCCATATTTTTTACGATTCCTGCATATAAACCAAAAGCAATTTTTTTATCCGTTGTTTGCTGAAAATCTATCCAAGCACTTCTTGTATTCATTGTTCTGTACAAATCATATGTTCCCGGTGCAGAATATCCTACAAAACCTCCTAACATAACTAATGATGCAGCATTCTGCGCCATCATCACAGAGGCACTTACCATTAAAGGTTTAGTGATAACTCTTGCGTACGCTAATGCTGTAAAGCTTTTTACAGTTTCTTTATTTACAATTGGAGGATTTCCTGAAGATAGCTGTGGTCACAAGATTTCATATTGCCCGGCTAAACCTGCAACAAAACTTTTAGATTTATACTGAATCTGCAAATATGAAGAAGGCAAACCACTATCGCGATAAGGAGTTGTATTTGGAGTAAAATCCCGCTGTGAATTAATTGCTGCAATAATCTTAAAATTTTCGTTTAACTTTTGGGTTAATCTTATTTGTGGATTTCTATTCAACGCAAAAATAGGAGAACCTGTGCTGTAATTAACAACATTTGGCAGACAGTCTAAAATTACCATAGGATGCCAATATTGTCCCACTCCTAATTGAGTTGTTTTCCAGTCTAATGTAACATAAGCATGACCAAGTCTAAATTCATTAATACCTGCTTCAGTAGATCCAAAAAACTCACCTTCTAAAATTCCGTTAGTTTTTGCTCCTAAAACTTCCGGTCCTTTCACATTAATCCCTGCTCTGGAAACTACTGAAAGCATGTGGAATTTTGGAGCATCATTAATATCTACTCCATTGATGTCTAATGCTCTATCTCTTGGATATAATGGTACTATATTTTCTCCTGCACCTATATTCTGTCTGGTATCATAAAAAGCATCATGCCTTATAAATCCATAAAAATTTACTTTAACTGATGATTCTTTAGATGCTTCAGCCGTTTTAGTTTGAATTATCGCAAGAGAATCGGAATTCTTTTTAGATACCTGTTGATTCTGCGCCGAAATGTTTACTACTCCTAATAAACAAAGAGTAATTATTAAGCTTTTTTTTGTCCTATTCATGATTGTATTTGAGTTAATTCCACATAAACTTTACTAACTTTTCAAACATACTCATATTTTTAAAACTAACAAATGTTAGTTAGTAAAAAGACATAAATATATTTCATGAAAATATAGATACTCAATAATTTCATTATCAAATTATCATTCAAAAACCGTAATAAATAATGATTAAACACATAATTGAGCGTATTTGTTAATATGTGCTAAAAACAGAAATATGTATATTAAATTAGCAAAATTATTGTTAAAACATTTCAATTTTAAATAAAAAAGAATGAAAAACATTACTTATAGACATAAAAAAAACCCCGAAAATCGGGGTTTATAAATATTAAGAGAAGATGAAACTACGCTTTTGCAGATCTTTCCAATCTCTTTCTTTCTTCTTCTGAAAGAATTTTCTTTCTCATACGGATGAAGTTAGGGGTAACTTCAATCGCTTCGTCAGCTTGGATATATTCCATACATTCTTCTAGAGAGAACAAGATTTTTGGTGCTACACCAGTATCTTTATCTTTTCCGGCTGCACGCATATTGTTCAGCTGTTTAGCTTCTACAATATTTACAACCAAATCTCCCGGCTTATTTTGCTCACCGATAATCATACCAGTATAGATTTCTTCACCCGGATCTACGAAGAACTTACCTCTATCTTGTAGTTTGTTGATAGAATATTCTGTAGCTGGACCGGTTCCTTTACTAACTAATACACCATTATTTCTTCCCGGAATTGCACCTTTGTAAGGCTTATATTCTGTAAAACGGTGTGCCATGATAGCTTCACCAGCAGTTGCAGTCAACATTTGAGAACGCAATCCGATTAATCCTCTAGAAGGAATCTCGAATTCCATGTGTTGCATTTCACCTTTCGTTTCCATAATGTGAAGATCACCTTTTCTCTGAGTTGCCAAGTCGATAACTCTGGAAGCAAATTCTTCCGGAACGTCAACAACCAAAGATTCATAAGGTTCTAATTTCTCACCATTTTCACCTTCTTTCAAGATAACTTGTGGCTGACCAATCGTCATTTCATAACCTTCTCTTCTCATGGTTTCAATTAAAACTGACAAGTGAAGAATACCTCTACCAAAAACTAGGAATGTGTTTGCATCATCAGTCTGTTGAACTCTCAATGCCAAGTTTTTCTCTAATTCTTTGGTTAATCTTTCTTTCAGGTGGTTAGAAGTAACATATTTACCGTCTTTACCAAAGAAAGGAGAATTATTAATCGAGAACGTCATGTTTAATGTAGGCTCATCAATCGCGGTTCTTGGCAATGGTTCTGGATTTTCAAGATCTACAAAAGAATCTCCAATCTGGAAAGCATCAAAACCAACAACAGCACAGATATCTCCTGCTTGTACTTCGGTTACTTTTTTCTTACCAAGACCTTCGAAAACGTAAAGTTCTTTTACTTTTCCTTTCACAATTTTGTCTCCTTCTTGCGCCAAGCCAATCCACTGACTTTCTTTAATCTCACCTCTTGTAACTTTACCAATCGCAATTCTTCCTAAGAAAGAAGAGTAATCTAAAGAAGTAATCTGCATCTGCAGATTTCCTTCTTCTACTTTTGGTTCAGGAACATACTGCAAAATTCCGTCTAATAATGGAAGAATGTCTTCTGTAGGCTCTAATGAAGTATTGAACCAACCTTGTTTTGAAGATCCGTAGAATGTAGGGAAATCCAACTGCTCTTCGGTTGCATCTAAGTTAAAGAACAAATCGAAAACCTGATCGTGAACCTCATCCGGACGACAGTTTGGTTTATCTACTTTATTGATAACCACTAATGGTCTTAAACCTAATTCTAAAGCTTTTTGAAGTACAAATCTTGTTTGCGGCATTGGTCCTTCGAATGCATCCACCAAAAGAATAACACCGTCTGCCATTTTCAAAACTCTTTCTACCTCACCACCGAAATCGGCGTGACCGGGAGTGTCGATAACGTTAATTTTAACGTCTTTATAAGTAACAGAAATATTTTTTGATAAAATGGTAATTCCTCTTTCTCTTTCAAGATCGTTATTATCCATTATTAATTCCCCACTTTCCTGATTTTCTCTGAAAATGTTGGTAGCATGAATAATCTTATCAACCAGAGTAGTTTTACCGTGGTCAACGTGTGCGATAATCGCAATATTTCTAATGTTTTGCATGAATGATTTTTACGGGTGCAAAATTAATGATTTTTAATGAATTAAACATCAACAATATAAATTAATTAACAAATTAATAATGAATACTTTATTCATTAATTTTAAAAATATGTGATATTTTAAAGCAAAGAGATAATGTTACTGAGTGTTTCTTCAAAATAAAAATAAAAAAAGGTCTAAATCGTATCCGATTCAAACCTTTTTTCTAAGAAAGATGATGCAATTATAAAGTTTGCTCGTGATGCTTTCCTTCTTTTATCTCTTCCACCAGTTTTGCATTAAAAGCTGGTAAATCTTCCGGAGTACGGCTGGTTACAAGACCGTTATCTACAACTACTTCACTGTCTTCCCAATCTGCTCCTGCATTTTTTAAATCCTGACTGATTGCTTTCACAGAAGTAAGATTTCTTCCTTTTACTGCACCCGCATTAATTAAAACCTGAGGTCCGTGGCAAATAGCCGCAATAGGCTTATGCTGATTGAAAAAATCTTTCACGAAAGATAAAGCATCTTCATTTGTTCTTAATTGATCTGGATTGATGACTCCTCCAGGCAAAACCAAAGCATCATAATCTGCAGCCGATGCTTCACTTAACGTTTTGTCGACCGGATATTCTTTTCCCCAATCTTTTTCTGCCCAAGCTTTAATACTTCCGGATTCTGGACTCACGATATGTGCCGTCCAACCCTGATTTTCCAAGTATTCTTTTGGTGATTTCAATTCACTTTCTTCAAAACCGTGCGTTGCTAAAATTGCAATTTTTTTAGACATATTATTTTATTTTTTGGTGTTACTGATTGTTTAATTGAAAAAATAATGCCGAGTAAAGGCTTAAAATGCTAAAAATTTGTTAAAATAAAGTAAGTTTGGGATAAGAATTTATAAAACGTAAAGCTAAATAAAATAATTAAACATTTGATTTACATTAGTTTAAGATAAACCAAGATGTAGGACTTGTCCAAGTATTACGAATTTTTTTGCTGTTTCATTGATTATTGATATAAAGAAATACAACTACAAACTGAACAATGATGATTACACCTATTTTCACTAGAAAAGAAAATTTAGAAATCTTATGGTTGAAAATAAACATTCCCAAAACAGAGCCTATAATACCTCCTGCAAGAGTAATCGTAAGAAGTGTAAATTCAGAAATTCTTTGTTGGTGTTTTACAGCTTTTCTTTTATCTAAGCAGAAAACTATAAAACTTAAAAAATTGATGATGATTAGAAAATATATCATGACGCAAATATAAAAATCTATCATTCACATCAGAATCATTGAAAAGAAGATTACTACATTTGTTCAAAATTCACCTCATGACTGTACAAGATTTAGCGGGAAATTATGTAATTCAGGGAACCAATCAGGAAGAAAACGGAAATACTTATCATGGATTTCTGACTTTAAGTATTGATGAAAATAATCGCATTAATGCCCGTTGGAAAATTGGAGACCACATACAGCATGGAAAAGGATTTTATAAGGATCAGATTCTTGTCATCAATTTCAATTATGAGGGCGATGAAAGAAAAATATATAAAGGAGTTGCCGTTTATCGTTTTATCAACATCAACACACTGGATGGATTTTGGTCTGAGAAACACGGAAACCCGCTCTATCTTGGAAGTGAATATTGTGTTAGAATTGCTGAACCTCAATTTTTAAACTGACGAAGATTATTATATTTTCAATTAAATTTTAAATTCAAATGCAGATTTTTCCGTTTGAAATTTTTAATAAATTCTCGCTTTCCAATCTTTTTACGGTCCTGATTACTGTTTCTACTCTTAAGCCAGTAAGACTTGCCAATTGTTGTCTCGAGAAAGGAACCCTATAGTTGAAAGATTCTTGTTGATTATTGTAATACTTTAAAAGCTCGAACAGTTTAATAATTCTATAAGAAGGCTTATTTTCGGAAATAGCACTCAGCATTTTATGCCTGTAAAACATTCTGTCTGCGGTAAATGTCATTAGATTTTTCATCACATCACTACAGCTTTCAATAAGGTTAAAAAAATTATTTTTAGACATTCTCCAAATCTCTGTTTCGGTAACAGCCACAGCATTTATGCAATAATAATTATCTCCCCATAGAAATGTTTCTGCAAAACAGTTTCCTTCGCTTGGAAGACTGTGTATAAACTCACTCCCGTCGTCTCTGTACGTATTAAGTTTTACCAGACCTTTGGAAATCTGATAATAAAACTTGGGAGATGCATTTTCGAAAAAAATGATTTCGCCGGCTTCATAACAATGAATTTCAGCATTATATTCCCTAAGTATATCTTCATCTATAACCATACAATTTCGAAAATTTGTTTACCATAAAATAAATGACTGTAGAGCCTTTTATTTTTAACGAGAGCAAAAATAAGTTTCCTGATATTTAAAATTTATGATTAGCAACATAAAGCCCTATAAACTGAAGAAAAATAAGATTCAATTATAGATACCACACATTGTATGCTTGGCATAATTATTGAAATTTACCAGTTACACCAAATCACATATTATTACTAAAAAACTTGTCTTTTCTGACAAGTTTTTTAGTATTGAAAAATTTAAATTTCAAAATTTACAGAAATTTCTCAACCATTCTTTCCAGTTTATTAAGATCGAAAGGTTTTGCGATGAAATCGTTTGCCTGAGCGGATTTGGCAAGAGAACTTATATCACTGTTGGCACTGATATATATTACAGGAATATTTCTGTAATTTTCGCAGCTTTTAAGCAGCTTTAAAGCACCAATTCCTCCAATTTCGGGAATCCAGTTATCCATTAATATAAGGTCGGGAGTAAACTCTCTTACTCTTTCTAGGATATCGTGTGAGGTTTTTGAGATTTCAACATCGTAGCCGTTTTCGCCAAATATGATTTTGAAAACATCTAGAATAGATTGATCGTCATCAAAAATTAAAATTCTTTTTTTCATATTCTACATATTTCGCAACAAAAGTACAGCGTAAATAATTCCGTTTATTATGACTGAAACAATGTTTTAATTGAAAAATAATCCTTATATGCAATACAAAAAAGGCTGTCATTTTTCAATGACAGCCTCCCATGTAGAAGTGATTATTTTATTTTGCCTCAAAATACACTCTTCTATTGGCTCTGTTTTTCCATTCAGGACACTTAGATGCAGGGTCGCATTCAGGATATTTCAAATCTTTTTTACCATTTCCTTTCGAGTTCAGCTTAGAAGCTTCTACTCCGTTTCTCACCAAGTAATCTTTTACATTTTTAGCTCTTTTGTCTGAGAGATTTTTATTGTAAGCTTCTGATCCTCTTGTATCTGTTGCTCCGATTACCGTATATCCTCCATTAGAAGAATTAATATAGTTTACAGCATTATTTAAAATCGGTGTATTGGAAGGTAATATTTTATCAGAATTCAAATCAAATTCAATTCCATCCAACTTAGTTACAGATTCTGAAACTGTGCCACCTACATTATCACTAATTATCTGTGTAGGACACCCTTGGTTTTCTACTGGTCCCGGAACGGTTACACATTTATCGTAAAGGTCGATTACTCCATCCATGTCAACATCCAACGCAACTCCGGCTCCGTCTACTCTTGCTCCGGCAGGAGTATCTAATTGTCTGTCCCAGTCATCGCAAACTCCGTCGTTATCTGCATCGCCACTTTTACATACTTCAATATCTGTAGTTTTAGATTCCAAAACATCCATTTTATAATATATTTCCTGCAAAGGATCATGCCACATTAAATGAGAATCGTGTTTACCCAAATTAACAGTAAGACCTAAAGTAGTATTGAAGAAATTATCCGATGTCTGTTCTGATCTCTTATTGATAGCACTATACTGATCTCCACCACCATCAAAAGTATCATCTGTTGTTACCACATACATTACTCTACCTTCCAAATCTACGCGGTTACTGATTTTATATTTAAGACCGGCACCTGCCTGTCCAAAAAATGAAAACGCACTGAAAGGTTTAACTTCCGTCATTAATCTCTGTCCGAATTCATCTTTAAGATAAGCTCTGTATGCCAGAGTTCCGATACCTGCATATCCGTGAAGTGCCCATCTATAAGGAGATTTATTATCTACTCTTCTCATAAGATTGGAAAAATTGATATCTCCCAAAATTGATATTGCATCATACTGAGTTCTTGCACCTTCCTGTCCGTTTATAGAAGCATTTGCGGGAGCCGCATCTTTAGTATTAAACCAACCTTGTCTTGTTTCTCCACGGTCATACTGCAATTTCAAGCCAAATGCGTGAGTAAGAGCTTTGTCTACACTGAAGTAACCGGAATATCCAAAAAGGTTTTTTCCATTTCCGTTTTTAATAGAAGTAAGATCTGCTGACTGCATTAAAGGTACACCCCCACCAAAAGAGATCGACCAATCGTTGAATCTCTTAGAAGATTGCGTAAAACGCTGTACATTAGCTGAACCCGAGCTAAACGTATTAGGATAGTCGGTATTAGAAGACACCGTTCGTAAAGAATCCTGCGCCAAAGCTACAGTTGGAACTGCCATGGCAAGCGATAAAAGTGCTAGTTTTGATTTCATATAATTTTATTTATTTGATTTTTATTAAGTAATGTTTCCAGATATAAAAAATATTGGTTTTAAAAAACTTTAATATAATTATTAAAATTTTAACATAAATGTTGTGCCGTCTACTATTCAATTACTATACCAAATCAACAATTCGAATAATTTTAATTTATTTATATAATTAAATACACATAATAAAATAATATTATTTCTAGCAAAATAATAATTAATTAATTCTATTCAAAACATTTATTTTAAATTTAATTAAGTGAAAATTTGAAATAAATATGAAATTAACAATTACATTAATTGGAAGATTGAGAAAAAAAATTACGACCTAAATAAAAAAGAATATGCAATGAATCGGACGGAACAAAAATCTGAATATTGTGAGTATTAATAATCTCAAATTTCCAGTTATATGTTTGGCAATGACTAAGCATTTGCTGCAAATCGTTTTCTAAGAGTGCTAAAACAACAGATATTTCTTCGGTAGATGAAGTTAAGGAGTGCATATAATTTCATGATTGGTATTTTTGCTTTGCAATCGGTATGCCATATCCTTTAATGATCTCTGAAAACCTTTATAGAATCGTCAAAATAAATAAGTGAAACTTCAATAGCTGAGTCAAAATCCATAGAATGAAAATTTTCAGAATTGTTTTCATCTTTCTTTTCAAAATCGAATAATTTTATGTCAAAAGGGTTTCCTGTAACTATAGCCGGCTTACCCTCAACAACTTTTTTCTTTTTATAAACAACTCTTACAATTTTTATTTCATTACTATGATTAATAAATTGTTCTTTAAGGTCTGATGTTAATTCCATAATATTTTAATATAAAACATAAGGCTGCGAGAATCTAAAACATATTTTTTACGCAGCCTTATGCCATTGGTACTAAAAGTGAAGATTTCACTTGAAAACTCTATGAAAAATTGTTTTAAAATTTAATTTTTCATTTCATTTAAATTACTGAATTTACTGTAAGAAGATTTAAGATGATGGAGTTGGTCGCTCACCACTCTCGAACTTTCCGGACAAAGATCTCCGCTGTCTAAAGCATCCTGATAAGCATCTATTGCAGCTTCTTCTCCAAAAACAACATTTTCGAGTGTTGATTCTGCTTTATCCCCTGAAAAAGAATTTTTCAAATCGATCCAGGCTCTGTGAATTGCCCCTGCTGTACTCGTAGTATTGTCGGGATCTCCTCCTCTCTCTGTGATAAGACTCATCAGTTCTGCTTTCATAGTTTGAGACTGATTAACCATTTCATCGTAATCTGATTTTAATGGAGAATAAGTATCCCATACTTTGTCTTCCACTTTAGAAAACCCTTCAATCCTGTCGTTGGTAATGTTTAGTAAATCATTAAGTACTGAAACTGTTTTTTCGTTTTGCATAAAAAAATATTTTGTGATGTGCCTATTTTCTTACAACGACCATACCATTACCAAAATAATGAGCTGAAAACGTTCGTTCTGTGGTATATTTTACCTTTAAACAAAAATTTTACGGTTGATAATTTTCAGAAAATTTCTTTTTCGAGTTCTTTTACGGTTCTAATGACTGTTTCTACACGCAATGCAGTAAGTGATGCCAACTGCTGTCTTGTTAATGGAATTTCGTATTCGAATTTTTTAGCATTTTCATTATAACTTTTATAATAATCTAATGCCCCTTTAATTCTTACGGATGGTCTTAGCGAAGAATTATTATCTAACATAATATATTTGTAATACAACCTCTCCGAAAGAAATTTATTCATATCTCTGGAGATTTTAGGATGGTCGTCCAAAAGTTTTTCAAACTGAGCTTTAGGCAACTTTAGCACGGTACATTTTTCGAAAGTTATAGCATTTACAGGATAAGTTTTATCTATAAACAACAAAAGTTCGCAAACACTTAAACCCTTTTCCAGAATGGCAAAAATGAGTTCTTTTCCTTCTTCATTATAATTGTTAAGTTTAATTCTTCCCTCTACAATCTTATAATAATTCTTGGGCTTATCCCCTTCACTAAATATAACATAAGATGAATCGAAAACTTCTGTTTCGGCTCCATATTCTTTTAAAAGTTCTTCAGAAATAAGCATAATTGTAATTTTTAGGTGAATAATTATGTAAAAGCAAATAAAATTCAACAACAATTATTCCAACAATTTTTAATGACAAACCAATAAAAACAGAACTTATTTTTATTTTTTTTACTTTTTTTAATACTTTTTTAACAAAAGGCACAATAAGTGCATAGTAAAATTCAACCAAATAAAAAATATATTATGAGAAGTATTTTATGGCTTGTAGCCGTTATCTGTATTATTGCGTGGCTTTTGGGAATGCTTGGGGTAATTCCTGGGATGAATACCGGAAGTTTAATTCATGCTCTATTAGTAATTGCCGTTATAGTGGTAGTTATCAATTTACTTACAGGAAGAAAACCTTTGAATTGATAACTTCATCAACAGTCTTAAAGAATAAAAACAGCTTTTGAAGGCTGTTTTTTTTGTTGATATACACAAAAAAAGAGAGCCTTTCGTACTCTCTCTATATTTTATAACAGCTTATTTTGCTTTTAAACTATTGATAAACTGCCTGATTGGGAAAAACATTCAATCCTTCAACTTTATCATTTGAAGTGTTGAAAATAATCTCTACTGTAAAATGCGATAATTCATAAAGCACGTACTTTAAAGAGTCTAAAACTCTTTCATTCATCACTTTACCTTCATTTATAGCAATATTCCACTGGGTTTGGTTGGGTAAGTTTTTAAAATCGTAGAAAGAAATATTCATAGCTGTTAAATTTTGTTAATTTATATTGCTACATATACAATTTCTTTACCAAAATATTATCAAAACGACACCTCAATAAACTTTAACATTCATATTTTACAATGATAATTAATAATCCCAACACAATTAATTATTTTGATATTTTTTAGCTTTAAGATATTTATAGGTTTCAATTTGGGATCTGCATTCCTCTTTATGATTATTTAAATATTCATTCCTAAGATTTTTATCTAAAATTCTGGCTTTTACATTATCCCTCAACTGAATATCGAGAATATCTTTCAATTCTTTTTTCAGACTTTTATTGGTAATTTTTGCAGCAGCTTCTACCCTGTAATCTAAATTTCTGTTCATCCAGTCCGCGGAGGAAATATACATATCTTCTGCTCCTTTGTTGTAAAAATACATTACTCTTGCGTGTTCCAGATATTCATCAACAATACTAATGGCTTTTATCTTCTCTTTAAAATCTTTTTGATTAACCGCGCAGTAAATTCCTCTTACAATCATTTTTATCACTACCCCTGCTTTTGCCGCTTCATAAAGCTTGGTAATTAAAACCTTATCACTTACCGAGTTCGCTTTAATAATCATTTCTGCCTTTCTTCCTGCTTTGGCCTCCTCTATTTCTTTATTAATATGGTATTCGATTTTCTCTCTCATAAACTGAGGACAAACCAATAAACTTTTACAGGTTTTAAGAACAGGCAAATAATCTTCTTTAGGTTTTCTCAAAACATTAAAAACCTTATTGATATCTGCCATAATTCCTCGGTCTGAAGTCATAATAAGATGATCTCCGTAGATTCTGGCAGTTTTTTCATTAAAATTCCCCGTACTTACAAATCCGTACTGAAGCGTTTTGTTGTTTGCCCGTTTTTTAATAACGCAAAGCTTGGCATGTACTTTCTTATTTGGAATTCCAATGAGAACCTTTATCCCTTCCGGCTCAAACATTTCTTTCCACTCGAGATTAGACTCTTCATCGAACCTTGCCTGAAGCTCCAACATCACGGTTACTTCTTTACCATTTCTTGCAGCGTAAATTAGTGCATTGCTTATTTTAGAATTGCTTGCCAAGCGATATGCCGTAATCTGGATAGATTTTACATCCGGATCCATCGCCGCTTCGCGAAGCAAATCTATCACCGGAGTGTACGTGTGATACGGAAAAGTAAGCAGAACATCTTTCTTCAAAATAACATCCGTAACCCTTTCTCCCTGAAGAAAATCGGGATGTGTGAATGATGTTCTTTCAACAGGTTTCTCATATTTCTCGAAAACATCCGGAAAATCCATAAAATGTTTAAAATTATGTATTTTCCCACCCGGAATAATGCTGTCTTTTTTGCTTAAATTCAGTTTTCTAATGAGTAATTCAAGCAATGCCTTATCCATATCTTTATCGAAAACGAATCTTGTAGGCTTTCCTTTCCTTCTGTTTTTGAGACCTTTTTCTATTTTTTCGGCAAAATTGGTTCGGATATCATTATCCAAATCCATTTCGGCATCTTTGGTTACTTTAAAAGCATTTGCAGCGAAATCATCATATCCAAAATAAGAGAATATATGCGGAAGATTGAAGGTAATGACATCTTCCAAAAGCATCACATTTTTTTCTTCTGGATTTTCTGTTGGGAGTAAAACAAACCTTCCCACAAAACGTGACGGTATTTCTATAATTGCATAATTGCTTTGATAGTTCCAGTCTTTTTTTCTCATAGCAACGCCCAAATAGAGACTTTTATCTCTCATATAAGGCATCGGAGTATTTTCATGAAGCAAAATGGGTATCACGTTAGACTCTACCACTTCATCAAAATATTTTCTTACAAATTCTTTCTGTTTAGGCGTTAAATTCTTTGCAGTCTTAATAAAGACATGATGTTCTGCCATTTCAACCTGAATTTTCTTCCAGGTTTTATCAAAATCTGCCTGTTGTTTAATGACAATTTCATTAATTTTCTGAAGTATTTTAGAAGGTGGCTGATAAAAAGATTCGGCAATTATTTTTTCTTTAAAATCCATTGCTCGTTTTAATCCGGCAACCCGAACTCTAAAAAACTCATCTAAATTATTGGAAAAAATTCCTAAAAACCGAATTCTTAAATGTAAAGGAACATTTTCATCCATTGCTTCCTGAAGAACTCTTTCATTAAAGGCAAGCCACGTAATATCTCTGGGATTGAAATGTAAAGACATATTGATAAATAATAGTTCTTCAAAAATAAACAATATCTTACAAAAAGCATATTACTTTTTATTAATAAAGCTTTTTCAAATCCCAACTAATGCTTCTTCATAAATATTCCATTACAATCTGTAGTATAAGAAAAACAAAAGTGACAAAAATGATTCAAAAAATACCATTATTACACCGTAATATGTCAAAAGTATGTTTTTCAAAGAATGTATCAATATTATTAAAACCTTTTACTGATGCATTCAAAGTAAGGTTGAATAGTATTTCCATACAAAAAAACATTTTAAACATGTCAATTTGTCACAAAAAAATGAATGGTATAAATATTGATAAAATGAGATTGTAAATTAAAATTTAAAAAATTAGAAAAAATATAAATATTATGAGTAAAATAATTGGAATCGACTTAGGAACAACCAACTCTTGTGTTGCCGTAATGGAGGGTAAAGACCCGGTTGTTATCCCTAACGCAGAAGGAAAAAGAACAACGCCATCTGTTGTGGCATTCACGAAAGACGGAGAAAGATTGGTAGGAGATCCTGCAAAAAGACAGGCGGTAACCAATCCTCAAAATACGGTATATTCTATCAAAAGATTTATTGGAACGCACTTTAAAGACGATGCTGCCGAAATCGGAAGAGTGGCTTACAAAGTGGTTGCAGGACCGAATGACACGGTGAAAGTGAAAATTGACGACAGAGAATACACGCCGCAAGAAATTTCTGCAATGATTTTGCAAAAAATGAAAAAAACGGCAGAAGATTATCTTGGTCAGGAAGTAACAAGAGCGGTAATTACAGTTCCAGCTTACTTCAACGACAGCCAAAGACAAGCCACCAAAGAAGCCGGAGAAATCGCAGGTTTGAAAGTTGAAAGAATTATCAACGAACCAACGGCGGCAGCATTGGCTTATGGTTTGGATAAAGGACATAAAGACCAAAAAATCGCGGTGTACGATTTAGGTGGTGGAACTTTTGACATCTCAATCCTTGATTTGGGCGACGGTGTTTTTGAAGTTTTGTCTACAAATGGTGACACACATTTAGGAGGTGACGATTTTGACGATGTCATTATCAACTGGTTGGTTGACGAATTTAAAAATGAAGAAGGCGTAGATTTGAAAGCGGATCCAATCGCGCTTCAGCGTTTGAAAGAAGCGGCTGAAAAAGCAAAAATTGAACTTTCTGCAACTACGCAAACAGAAATCAACCTTCCTTATATCACAGCGACTGCAACCGGTCCAAAACACTTGGTAAAAACGTTGACGAGAGCGAAATTTGAGCAACTTTCCGAAGATTTGGTAAGACGTTCTATGGAGCCTGTTGCTAAAGCGTTGAAAGATGCAGGTTTATCAACTTCAGATATCGACGAAGTAATCTTGGTAGGTGGTTCTACAAGAATCCCAATCATTCAAGAACAGGTTGAAAAATTCTTTGGTAAAAAACCTTCAAAAGGGGTAAATCCTGACGAAGTTGTGGCAATTGGTGCCGCAATCCAAGGTGGAGTTTTAACCGGTGATGTGAAAGACGTTCTTTTATTAGACGTTACACCACTTTCATTGGGTATTGAAACAATGGGTTCTGTTTTCACCAAATTAATTGATGCAAACACCACCATTCCAACCAAAAAATCTGAAGTGTTCTCTACAGCGTCTGACAATCAGCCTGCAGTTTCCATTAGAGTTGGACAAGGAGAAAGACCAATGTTTAATGACAATAAAGAAATCGGAAGATTTGATTTAACCGACATTCCACCGGCTCCAAGAGGCGTTCCACAGATCGAGGTAACTTTCGATATCGACGCAAACGGTATTTTGAGCGTTTCCGCGAAAGATAAAGGAACAGGAAAAGAACAATCGATTAAAATTCAGGCAAGTTCAGGACTTTCTGAAGATGAAATCCAAAGAATGAAGCGTGAAGCAGAAGAAAACGCTGCGGCCGATGCGAAGAAAAAAGAAGAAGTTGAAATCTTCAACAAAGCAGATGGATTGATCTTCCAGACTGAAAAGCAATTGAAAGAGTTTGGTGAGAAATTATCTGCTGATAAAAAAGCAGCCATTGAAACCGCTCACGCAGAACTGAAAACGGCTTTCGAAGCTAAAAATGCAGACGATGTAAAAGCTAAAACAGAAGCGTTGGACGCAGCTTGGATGGCAGCTTCTGAAGAATTGTATGCAGCAGGTCAACAGCCAGGTGCAGATGCAGGAGCACAATCTCAAGGTAATGCAGGCGGAGCAGATGATGTTCAGGATGCAGATTTTGAAGAAGTGAAATAATTAGCAATCATAAATAAACAAAAACCGCTGTAAACATAATGTTTATAGCGGTTTTTTGTTTATGCATTTTTTTATCAGTATCTATTGTATACATGTATCTCATTTTTACAGTATCTATTAACGGAACATGTGGTTCTTATTATATTTTAAATGCACTAATGCATTTTTTAAAATTTTGAATTATAGGCTTCAGTAATCTTAAAATACTAAAACTTTGCTAAATTTTTCAGAAGCAGTTGAAGTAAAAACGATTGAAGCAGTTTCGATGAAATAAATATTTTTTTTAACCGGACACGGATTGACCGTTTCTTAACGTTTATTTGTATGAATTAAAATTAATACAATTTGAAAACTTTATCTAAATCCCGTTTTGTTTCTGGAATGCAATGCCACAAAAAAGTTTGGTTTGATTTCTATCGTAAAGATTTAAAAACACCTGTTGACGAAGCACAGCAACGCATTTTCGATCTCGGCCACAAAATTGGAGAATTGGCTTGGCGAAAGTTTCCCGATGGAAAAGATGCAACTCCGGAAGATTACTCGGATTTTATACCTTCGATTGCAAACACAAAACAATGGATTTCTGAGGGAGTGCCTACCATTTATGAAGCCACATTTTCTGCTAGAAATGTGTTTTGCATGTTAGATATTTTACACAAACATCAAGATGAATATTGGGCTATTGAAGTTAAAAATTCTACAAATGTAAAAGATTATCATCTTACAGATGCTGCATTTCAGTATTTTGTGATGGCGGAAAGTGGTTTCATACCTGACCGATTTTTTCTCATGCACATCAATAATCAGTATGTAAAGGATGGCGAAATCACGTCTGATATTTTTCATTTGGAAGACATTACTGAAAAAGTGCTTGAAACGCAACCTTGGGTCATTGAAAACTTAGATGCTATTTTGCAGGCTCTTGAATTGCAAGACGAGCCACAAATAACTATTGGTAGACAATGCGGTAGTCCTTTTACATGTGATTATCAGCATCATTGTTGGTCTCATATTCCTGAAAACTCAGTATTTGAACTGAGTAGGATAGGTAAAAAATCTTGGGACTTGTACGAACAAAATATTTTATCAATTAATGATATTCCCGAAGATTATCCCTTATCGAATTTTCAACAATTACAATTTCGCGGAAGCAAATTTGGTGAAAAACATATTGATGTAGTCAGCATTCAAAACTTTGTTGATAAATGGCATTTTCCTCTTTATTTCTTTGATTTTGAAACGATATTTCCCGCCATTCCTGTTTTAGATGGCACACGACCTTACGAGCAAGTTCCGTTTCAATATTCGCTACATCGGTTGGATGATCAAGGGAATTTAGATCATTTTGAATTTTTGGCTAATCCTGCTTCTTTCCAAGATCCAAATGAAAGTCCATTGAAAAATTTGATTTATGAGATGAAAAACCATTTTGGAAGTAATGGCAGCATCATCGCTTATAATATGGCTTTTGAAAAAAGAATCTTGGTAAGTTTAAAGGAAAAATTTCCTGAGGAAAAAAAATTTTTAGAAGATCTAATAGAAAGAATGGTCGATCTAATGGTAGTTTTCCAAAAGAATTGGTATTATGATCCTGCTATGGGAAAATCTTATTCTATTAAAGCAGTTTTACCTGCATTAATTCCCGAGCTTTCCTATCAAGATTTGGAAGTTTCTAATGGAGATATGGCAAGCAACCTATTTCACGCATCTGTAGAAAACGGTTCTTTTGTTACCAAAAATCTAAAAAATAACCTGTCGGAATATTGTAAATTAGACACTTACGCAATGGTAGTTTTATATCATTTTTTGCAAAATTTATCTGTAAAATAGTTTTGTAGATTACGGTTTTCCGTATATGAATTGCGTTTCTGGTATATTTAAATCTTAAAAAAATAATCTTATGATCATAAGAAATGGCGGTGTAGCTATTGATATTTCACAATTAAGAGCTATAAAAACAGAATTTCTTTCTCAAGGAGGAAATTTGATTTTTGAGTTGAATAATTTGGTAATTCCTATAGAAGATCCAGATACTAGAGAGCAAAGCCAGCACTCATTTCCTAATGAAGCAGTAGAAGTTTATATAGAAACATCGGATTCGCTTCGTGCTTACTTTGATGAATGCGTAGATCTTTGGAAAGAATATAAAACAAGATAAGATAAATATATAAAAACCGAATTACACAGCTCTCTATCGGCTTCTTGCGACGAATTACGAGTTTTTCTGTGCTCCAATATACTTTTGCGTTATGAATAAAATTTTTCTTTTAATACGTGATAAGTTTTTCGAAGAGGTGACGGAAGAACCAATTGATTATCGGCAGAATAAAATTGCAAAAGTGTTGATGATCAGTATGTTATTATTTATATTGATATTGATTGACCTGATAATTGTTGGAACGCTACTTGGTTATCTTGCTGAATTTATAAAACTGAAACGGGCTAATGTTGTGCATATCCAAAACCCTGCAGAAAAGAGAATATTGAGAGACTTTTTATTAGTTTTGAAAAATTAAAAATAAATTATAATGACTACTGAACAAAAAATAAGTGAACAATTAGTTCAAAACTTTAGAGAGGGATTTGAAAATATTAATGATGGTAATAAATGCATTAAAGACGGAATTGTTGACATTGACCAATACCTTAAGCAAGATTTGAAAATTTTATGGTTTTGAAAGAAGCCAATAGTCTTGATAACTGTGATTGGGATATGACCGATGCTCTCCGGAATGATATCAAAACAGAAAATGGACTACGATATGGATGGGCAAATACATTTACGCCCATAGTTTATACGACCAACGGAATATTTGAAAATGAAGATTGGGATTCGATGGGCGATTTTACAAAAGATCCTAATATTATTGATTGCTTACAGAAGGTTGCGTATATTAATCTTAAAAAAATTCCTGGTGGAAGTGTGGCATTTCCAGGTACTATACAAGAATTTTACAATGAGAACAGAGAGGCTATTCATAATCAGATTGAAATTATTAATCCTAACATTGTAATATTTGGTGCGACAATGGGATACATAGATTACGATTTTTTGGAAAATACCTTTGGGAAACTAGAAGTAAATAAAGAAAATCCACATCTTCACATTTATCGCAATAAGGAAAAATTACTTTTACATGCACATCATCCAAATAATAGAGCAATAAAACATAAAGAATATTGTAATTTTATTTTAGATGCTGTTAATGATTGGAAATTAAATGTACGAAAGGTTGAAAACTAGTTTCTTGATAAATAATATTTAATTGTCTAAACCCGTAGTGCATTATAAAAAAGGTTGCTCAAGTAACTAAAAATTAGTATATTGTATTGACTACCAATCAAATACGATTATGAGCAACCTTGAAGCAAGTTACAATTTAATTTTAGATAATTTAAGAGAAATATCAGAAATTGAAAATTTTTATTTTTAACCAATAAAACCAAAACTGTCTGATATAGAGTTGATTAGCTTGATTGTTTTGGCTGAATTTAAGTCCATTGATTCCGAACATCAACTTTTTAGAGATATAAAGGGTTTTGAAATTGAACCAAAAATTGATAGAAGTGTTTACAATA
>NZ_JADQBD010000055.1:0-18993 GCF_017808115.1 Chryseobacterium sp. RR2-3-20
TCAAGGGGTTCTTTTTTGAAATTAAATGTAAAGCTAAATGTAAAATAGGTATTTAGGCTGTTTCTATTTTTAATAATTTTTATTTAGGACAGTATTGATGTGGAATGGAAAAATAGCGGCGGCTAAATGTGACAAATGTTTCAATTAGCCCTTCACCCCGCATTTTGCCAATACTATGTTATACGACGTTTTTCTTTTCCAAATTATTTATTTTTTCAGCTACTTTTAAACAGTTTTCGTAATTTCCAGAAAGACCAATTAATTCAGTTTCAAATTCGTAAAGTTTTTCTGCAATTTTAGCTGAATCAGATTTTGATTTTACAAGTTTGAGAATTAGTGGTGTATAACCTTGATATTCATCTCTTGGAGCATCATCGTTAATTCCAATTGGATCCCAGTATTCCCATAAAATTTGGTCAATTTGTTGATAAAGATTTAGAAATTTTCCCTTGCTTCTAAATTTTTCTTTTAACTCATTTTTGTCAAGGTTATAATTTCCATTTTCAAGATAATCTTTGCATAATTGAACATTTTTTAGATTTATGTCGTATCCAATTTTTGAATTATCCCAATCGAAAATAACATTACTAATTTCATCTCCATTCCAATCAAAATATTCAGAAGCAATCAGTGAAAAAGCAATAGTAGTCAAATCTTCGCTGCCAAGTTTTCGAGTAATAAAATCATTACATAATTTTATCAAATGTTCTTTCTGAATTTCAAATTCTCCATCATTGATTTGTTGGATATAAACACTAGTTGTATCACATCCAGTTTTTGTTTGGCTATTTTTTACGTCAGATTTTAGTTCATCTATCGTAATTTTATTCTCAAAATATTCTTTTAATTTCTGTTCGGTCATTTTTGGTGAAATGTCGTATAACGGAAAAAGTATTTGCGAAGGGCGGGCTAAATTGGACGAAAAGTTCAATTTCGACCAATCGAAGCGAATGCTTTTTCCACGAAACTAAGTTACAAAAAAATGTGAAGTGGAAAAGCAGGCGCGACTAAATGCAACTAATAGTTCTATTAAAACTTCAACCCCGCCTTTTGCAAATACTATGTTAGCGGAAGTTCCTTTGAATTCAGTCTTATTAACGATTCAAAAAGAGTTTTTTCAAAATCAAGATTTATGAAAGTGTCATAGTCGTATAATTGTTCTTCCATTTTGTTATAGTCAGACACTTCAAATAAAACGGAAAATTTATCATCTAGATTGAAAATATTCAGAGTTAAGTCAAATGAATTGTTTTTTCGGGTAGTTATGTCAAAATCAAAAAGCAATTCTTCCTTGTTATCAAAATCATATTTGAATTCATTACGAATTCTTTCATTTTCAGCGTCCGAATCATTATGGTAAACTATATGTTCAGGTAGTTCTCTAAATTTAAAGGTGCCATTAGATTTTTCAGCAATTATTCTTAATCCTGTGAAAATTTTTATTCTGAATTCAGAAACTTTATTTTCAAAATCAATTTTTTGGTTTTGAAATCTTAATTCGCTTTCCTGCCTTTTTGCAATTGCATCTTTTTGTTTATTTTCCAATTCTATTTCTTTGGTTTCTAAAACTTTAATAAAATCATTCAAATTCATATTCTATATTTTTACAGTAGTGGTATGGAATTTCCGCTAACGGAAAAAGTATTTGCGAAGGGCGGGCTAAATTTAACTGAAAGTTCAATTTCGACCGAACGAAGCAAATTGCTTTTTCAGATTGTTAAATTACAAAAAAATACAATATGAAAAGCAAGTTGCGACTAAATGCATCGGGTTTTCTGTTATGTATTCAACCCCGCCTTTTGCAAATACTATGTTATCTGTAGTTGCTTTATTCATCGAGGTTTTTTGCAATTCTAAATCCAAGATCATCTATTTTAAACGATTTTGGGTGGCTCCTTCTTCGGTTTGTTGCCATTACACTTCTTTCTTCATCATTCCAACCGCCTCCGCAAAAAATTCTGTATGTTCCATAAACAGTTTCATCATAAACATCTGAACACCATTCCCAAATATTTCCTAACATATCGTAAATCCCCCAATTATTTGGCTTTTTTAGTCCAACTTCGTGCGTTTTCTTGTCAGAATTGTTTTTATACCACGCAATTTCTTCCAATTCTCCATACCGAATTGCATTGTTTCCTGCTTTGCAAGAAAATACCCATTCTGCTTCAGTAGGTAATCTAAAACCTTTTTTTGTTCTGTCAAAAACAACATCGGTTTCAGAAAAAATATAGCAGTTTTCTAAATTATATATTTCAGATAACTTGTTGCAAAAATTTACGGCATCAATCCAGGAAACATTTTCAACGGGTAAATTTTCACCAATGAATTCACTCGGATTTTCATTAACAACTTCTGTATAAATTTTTTGTGTTACAGGAAATTTGCTGATTGAGAAAGACTGAATTTTTGTTTTCCATTTTTGCTTAATTCTGTCATCTCTTAATTCAATTTCACCATCTGGGATTGTTACAAAATATTTATCTAAATCTATGATATTCATTTCTTTACACAAAGTTGGTTTGCAATTACAGATAACGGTAAGGGTATTGCCGAAGGCGGGGATTTTTAGCACAAAAGTTCAATCGAAGAACGAATGTTGAACCTTGCACAAATGCCCAATCGAAGCCGTTCAGCCCCGCTTTTGGCAATACCTTGTTAGCTGTTCGCCCTTTTTGTTCGTATGTTGTTTGTCCGCTCATTTGTTCGTGTCGTAGTGCGTTGGCTTGGTAGCTCTTTTGCAGTTTTTGTTTGGCTTTGTGCGTTTGGAAAAACTGCAAATGTGCTACCAAAAGCGTGGGTTATACTCGTGTCATTCGTTGTGATTCAATTTTATTAATGTCTTGTATTGTTATATGATTTATGGCTATTAAACTTTCAAGATGTCCACGGTTTAATAGGTTAATGTTGTTTGACTTTGCTAATATTGTTGCCGATGAACTGTAATCATTGTTGGTTACGGTCACTAAGTTGAATTGTTCTTTAAATTTATCCTCGTAGTAATTCTTTGCAGTACAAATTTCTTGTATCGCTTCGTTTCCAACCAATGATTTTGTTTGCTTGGCTTGTATGAGGTAATTTTCTCCGTTCTTTAAAGCTACAACATCTACACCTTTATCATTGGAATAGGGCGTAAGATAAACTTCAAACCCTTGACTTTTGTATAATGATGCTATGCTTGCTTCAAAAAGATTTGGATGAAGTCTGTCAATGTCCGTTATTGAAAGAGTTTTTGGTTTACTTTCTGTTTTTGTTCCGAATATGTTTCCGAATAATTCGTCTGGTGTCAGTTCTGCTTGTTCTGTCGGGAATAATGTATTGCTTGCTAAAGCTTTTTTATTATTCAATAATGTATCAAGAATTTCATCGAAAGACTTCAACTTGTTTCCTTCTTCATCTTTCATATCATCGGGAAAAACAGCCATTGGATAATATACAAACACATCTTTTTGTTGTCCAATTCGGTAGGCTCTATCCGTTGCCTGTTCTTCCTTTGCAGGATTCCAATGTCTTGTATAATGAATGATGTGATTTGCTTTGGTTACATTTAATCCAACACCTGCTGCAATAGGCGACATAATAATAACATTAAAGCCTTCTTCTGCTTGGAAACGGTCAATTGTTTGTTGTCTGCTTAATTTTGATTTACCTTCCAGTTGTTTTGTAGTAGGCGTATCTCCGTTAATAATGCTTGTAAATATTCCGAAAGTGTCATAAATAATTTTCTGCAACATTTTTTGTGTTTCTCTTCTGTCTGCAAACACAATCACTTTTTCGGATTTTGATTTTATGTCTGCTAAAATGCCTACTGTTGTTTGTAACTTAGATGAACTTGTAATTAGTTCGTCTGTCGTGAATTTTAAAATTTGACTTTCTAACAAATAAGGATGGTCGGATATATCTCTAACTGCCCAAAGTGATTTTAATTTTTGATTTCTTTTATCAGTTCCTTCCAACTCAGAATCGTTAGCCGTTTCAATTTCCTGTTTATATCGGTCTAATTGAGTTGTAGGCATTACTCTTTTAATTCTCGAATTGGCATTATCATATTTTGTAGGTAAATCTTTCGCTACATCGCTTTTTAATCTTCTTTTGATAAAAACTCCAATATTGTTGCGTAGTTGCTCGGTTAGTGCTTTTACATCAGTGTTTTCATCGCTTAACGGTTTTTGGTATTGCTTTGCAAAGTCTTTTGCATTGCCCAAAAGTCCGGGTACTGCAAAATCCATTAAACACCAAATATCCACCAATGTATTTTCCACAGGTGTTCCTGTCATTGCAATTTTAAAATCGGCTTTCAGGGCTTTACTTGCGTTTGTAATAAGCGTTCCTGGTGTTTTTATTTTTTGTGCTTCATCTAATGCAATAACGGCAAAATCAACTAAACCCAAACTAATTTGGTACGACCTTAGCGTTTCATAATTCGTCAAAATTATTTGCTTGAATTGTAGCCGTTTTGCATCTTGCTGATTTTGGATAGGATTGTTTTCTTTTGTTAGAGAAACACCTCCGTATAATTTGCATAACGGTAAATTTTGTGGACTGAAAAATTTCTGATATTCATTTTCCCAATTTTCAAGTAAGCTGACGGGCGCTACAATTAAATAAGGTTTGTTATCATCGCAATGTTGGCAATGCCATTCGATAAAATACAGTAATTGTAATGTCTTTCCCAATCCCATATCATCAGCAAGTAATCCTCCTGCAAAATTTTCTTTGAACAGAGATTGCAACCACGAAACACCTTCTTTTTGGTGTTCTTTTAAACTTATTCCATTATTCAAATTGGGTATTTCGTAAAAACTGTGTTTTAGGTTTTCGGGTAATTCATTTCCATTTGAAAATTCCGTTAGTTCTGCATTTTCTTTAATGATAAGTACTTCGTGGTCTGTTTTCTTTTCCTGTTTTATTGGTTTATTAGGGTTTTCAAATTGCTTTTTTGCAGTTTTAATAAATTTTTCTGCTTCTTCAATTGGAATTTCTGCATTTTCCCACTCAACTGTTTCCTTCTTTTCTTTTACCGCTTTTTCTTTTTGCTCAATAAAGTCATTGAGTTTTTCAGTTGTTTTGAAATAGATTTTCTTCTCTCCGTGAACTTTATCTTTGATTACAATTCCGGGAATCCATTGAGATTTATACGGACTTGCGAAAGGATAAAACTTTGGACTGTAAACGCCAATTTCTTTTACTCGGTCACTATAAAAGACTGTAAAATCAACTTCATCATCATTAAAAAACAATTCTGGATGTTCTATGATTTCTTGAATTGTTTCCCTGTCTGAAACTTTTCTATTGGCTTTTATTTTTTGTAGCTCTGTTTTCTGATTTTCAGAAATTACTACTCTCGTTGTTACTCCATTATTTCCTGATACTGGATACACATCACGAATCATTGGCAATTTGTCAAACGTGTTGGTGAAGCCAATAGCATTATCAATTTCTACGGTTGGGATAATTTCAAAAATGCCGTTGTTGAAATCAACGTCCAATTTGATTTTTTCAAGAATATATAATTCTTGATTGTTTAAAAATTGTTCTAAGGTCAATCCACTCTCTTTTGAAAGTGATTTTAATTCTGATAATTTTTTCAGATTGGTTACATTTCCTTTCTCGCTATCGGATAAGTTGTTGAACTCGTCAATAGCCCGACAAAGCAAATATTGGTTTTCTGAAAGTAGATACTCGTTTTGTTCTACTTGTAAAATTGCTTCATTTCGATTTGTTTTTAATCTTGTTCCGTTTGGTGCAAAATCATAAAATTCATATTTGAACTTAAATGAATTATGTGTTAAAGTTCCGTCCGATTCTACAAAAATCTCATACGGGTAACCATTTGGCAAATCCAATATTTGTTTGTCAATTTCGTTTAATCTTAAAATATCAATACTTTCAATTTCACAAGAATTGTCCGTGTAATCTGCTAAACCATTATCGTGTAACTCGGTTAGAATTGCAAGTTGCGACAAAAATTCTGTTTGTAATTTTCCCCATTCAGAAACAGGAATTTTATTTCCCGATTCGTTTAGAAAGTAGAATAAAAATTTGTTTTTGTCTTGTGTGTATTTTAAAATCATCCAAATATTTTTTTGTTCATCCAACTATTAAACCTTGCTTCCCAAATCTGATTGCCGTCTCGGTGCGTTAGTCTTCCTTCATCGTTAAAATAATCGTAGTAATTATCGCTTTGAATAGCCATCGGCATTGAAGCATTACGCAAATCATCCACACTATTTAGTTGATAGCTTAAACTTGGTTTATATGGACTGTTGATTTTATAAGCGTAAAAGGCGTAGCCTTCGTTGCTGAACTCAATCAACATATAATCTCCAATGTATAATATAAAAGCTGAAACATCTCTTTTGCTCGTTACCGTTTCAAATCTCGCATCTACATATTCGGCTATTCTTTCATCACGTTTCAGTATGCTTTTTGTGTGAAGCGGTCCATAAACCTTAAATGATGATATTTTGGAAGCAAAACGAAGCCAAAATTTCTTTCGTCTTTCATCATTGATGCAGACGTTGAAAAACACATTGATAAATTGTTGTGTAATCCATTCATTTAGAATATTTCTTGCTTCTATGATTTCTCTTCGTTCAATTTCAGTTGCATTCTCAAAAGCTGTCCAATTTGAAACATTACTTGGGTCGCCAATTTGTGTGAAGGCTATTTTTTTTATTTTATCTTGTACTGTTGTAAATTGAGGTTGGTTTGCTTGGATGATAATTTTACTAATCAATCTTTTGTTAGTAATAGAACTGTTATGTGTTAGTAATACTTCATTCAGATTGTCAATTTCGTCTGATATTCTGTTTTTATTTCTTTCATAATAAGTTACAATGACCTTTGAAAAATAAGTATAAGCCAACCACGATTCAGGAACGCCCAATATTTTTGTAGCTTCTTGAATTGGTTTATTGAGTTTAGCAATGGTATCGCCTAAAATTAAATCTCCATTTTTTGTATTGAAGTAATGCTTATTGTTTTTGAAAGAAATTAATGTGCTTCTGTTTCCTGAATAGTTTTCTAATTTTCTTGCAATGAATTGTTCTAATTGCTCTAATGATTTTGGATATTTAGCTTCCCAATTTCTCAAAAAACAATCTATCAAACCCACTAAAAATGAATCTCGCCAATTTGAATCTAATACCGTTAAAGCATATTTTAACTCATTTTCATTGCTGAAAATTGGTAATGAATTTTGTTCTGAATAATTTAAAGAATAAGTAAGTGTTCTTAATTCCCTACGCTCAAAACTTGTATTGTTATTATTAATGGATTTTTTAAACTTTCTAAAAACTTGTGGAATCAGATTGTCTCCCGAAAATGAAAATGAACTTGCTCCAATTTCTTCTGTTATTTTTTGAAGTTTATCAATTCGATGGTCGTTCAGCGATGCAAGAGTAATCGGAATAATCTTTTGTGCCGACTGCTGAAATGTAGTCGGTGAAAAATGAAATTGTAATATGTCTTGCGTAGTCGGCATATTAGTTTCTTCTTCCGTTTAATTTGCTAAGTTGTTCCGTTAGTTCTTCCAAAATATCTTCTTGTTTAGAAGATGCTCCTGCAAGTGATTCGGCTGTTTTGGTCAAAGCATCAGTGTATTTGCCTAAATAGGTTTCAAGACTTCCGCTAACCGTATTTTGATAATCTTTCAATCCTGTTGTGATTTTACCAAAAATGTCCTGCAATCCTTTTTCAATAATCTCAAACTTCTGTGCGTAGTCGGCAGAAACTCCTTTTGCAGTTTCTAATGATTTTTGTATTTCTGTAATTGTGTTTGAGTTGTTTTGCAAGAATTGATTTGAGTGTTTTGAAAATTCATTTTGTGATTCTCCAAATCTACTTGATGATGTATTAATTTCCTGCGACACGTTTCTGAATACGGAAATAACTTTTTCTAATTCTGTTTGAGCTTGATTAAGTTTTGAAATACTGCTGTTTACTTCAGTGGAAAGTCCATTCATCTTTTCAATGCTTGTATTGAAAGCACTTAAAAGGTTTTCGGAAATTTGAAGGTTTTTAGATTGTTCGGTTAATAAGGTTTGTTGTCCTGATTGTAAGTCTCCAACTTTGCTTCGCAAAATTTCGCTCATATCCTCAACTTGCTTTCTCATTTGGTTGGTAGATTCTTCCGATTGAGAAAGTGTTTGTTTTGAAATTTGTTGAACCACCTCTTGCAGTCCCCTGAAATTTTCATTGAGGTTGTCGGTCATATTTTGCAATTTCATTGGGAAATCTGTCAATGAACCGCCTGCTTGTCCAAGCAATCCTGCTAAACGTTCCATTTCGTTTTTGGTATCTCCGCTCATTGAAGTTTTAAACTCTTCAATCATTTTGCCCATAGATTCCTGCAATTCTTTTACAATATTTTGAGTCATATCGGTTGCAGGGTCTTTGAGCTTGTTGCCCAAACTTTCAATTTCAGCTTTTACCAATTTCAATTCGGCTACCACACCTTCGGTTGGATTATTCAAAATTTGTTCAAACCCTGCTGAAATTGTCAAAGCTAAATCAGAAGAAAAGGTTTGTAAAGAAGTTGATTGCTTTTGGGATTCCTTGTAAATATCACGAAACACATTTCCCGGTTTAATTGTATTTCCGTTTTCATCAGTCGAAGCAAAATCGTTTCTTAGTTCTTTAATGGCTTCAATTAAGTTGTTGATTGCTTGTGTTTCTTCGCTCAAAACACCTTCTTCCAATTTTTTCTTTTTGATGTTTGTCCAAAAAGAGAAACCAACCAATAAAGCCACTCCAAAGATTGATACAAGGAAAGCTGTCTTCAATCCGTTCATCAATTCGGGAATACTCTTTTCAATATTGTTGCTGTCAAAATTCCACAAACCAATAGCAATACCTAAAAATGTAAATAAGATTCCGAGAGTAGGGAATAAGTGAGGAATAAAATCAAATAAATGCTCATTGGTGTTTTCTTTCGTTCGCTTATTGATATAGAAAGCTGCCCAAATGGCAACAATTAAGATTATTCCGATTCCAAATATTATTTCAAAACTCATTATTCGTTTATGTTTTTAAGTGCTTCGTTTATGATTGCTTCACTTGTAGTTACTATTCTAAATTCAACTCTTCTTGATTTGTCATTGTCAATCGGCTGTTTACTGTCGAAAGAAATTTTATAATCTTTATCAACTGTACGACCATAAGAAAGCCCATTGGCTGTAAGCCAATATTGCAATCTTTCTTTTTCGGTGGGTTGTAAATTGATAAAACAGTTTTGAGAACGTAAAAACGCTAATACATTTCTTCCCCTGTCTTGTGAAAGCTTCATATTGTCAATGTAAGGGTCGCCCGAAAGTCCGATTGGTTTAGTATCGGTGTGCCCTTCAATTCTGATTTCTGCAATTTTATCTTTGTATTTTTCCTGCAATACAACGGAAAGATATTTTGGAAGAAAATCCGTTAAGATGGTTTGAAAATGTGGCGTAATGTCAGATTTCCCAGTCGGAAAAAGCACTTGCGGATTCGTAAATTTTATAGACAAGTCATTGTCAAGTTTCAAATCCCATTTTGCAAAATCGTCTTTAAATGCCTGATTTAACTCGTTGTATAACGCAACTTTTGACTCCTCGTAGTCTTTGAATATTTGATTCTGTTCTTTTTGTCGTTTTTCTACCAATGCCATATATGAAATGGACATAAATAGAAAAATTACCATTAAAACCGTCATAAGGTCGGCTAAGGGAATCCAATGGCTTTCTTTCTTTGTTCCTGACATTTATTTCTATATGCTAATTTGCTTTTATTGATAATTAAGAGTTGACTATTTTATATTTTGTCTTTAAAATAGATTAAATCACAAATGTCGTTATAGATTTTATAGCAACATTACGGTTTCCCGTATTCGTGTCAGTTGATGTGTATTGGTGCGGTTGGGGCAAAAGCAAATGTGCTGCAAAGCATTGGCTTTGTGCGTTGGGATGCAGCTCTTTTGATTTTGCCGAAGCGTTGGCTTGTTTGGTCATTTGTCCGTCTGTTGATTTATGCACTGTCGCTTGTTTAGGGTGACAGCTAACGGGAAAGGGCTTTGCGAGGTGCGGGCTACTGCAACCGAAAGTCGGGAGGAGAACCAATCTCTAGCAAAAACCATTTTCATTTTTTCAAATTTACAAAAAAAATGAAATGGTTTTTTGCGGGTACTTTCTATAATTTCTCTGAGATTTCCTTCAACCCCGCATCTTGCAAAACCCATGTTATATGCCGTATTTCTTATTCTTCTATTTTTATTAATTCTAATTTTTGATTTTGGGTATCCAATTTTAAAATCATTTTTAATACATTAATCTCGTTATTTGCTTTGTCATTAAAAGAAAAACTAAGATATAAAGAATTGCTTTTTTCACTGAAAGAACTTGAAGCACCTGATAAAATTACAGACTTTGAATTTAAATACTTTGTTTTCAAATCGTTGAACATAAGTTTTTCTTTGTTATCAATAACAAGGTTTTTTGTTATTTCATTATTTTCTAAATTACTGAAATATTTCCCAATTTCATTTGAAATTTCTAACATTTTGGGATTTAGTTTGGAAGTTGAAAAATACCTATTCCTGTTAAAAATATTATTATCTTCTAAATTCCAAATGTCATTTAGTCTTGAAACTTGTTGAATTTTGTATTCTGGGTCTATTATAACTTTCTTAATATTATTCGTATCAAGAATTTCAGAATTTTTGTTGGAAATTTTTATAATTTTTTTTGTTACCAAGTTATCTTTAGAAGTGTTCTCAATTTCTAAATTATATATTTTTTCAGAGTTTGAGTTAATACAGAATTTTGACTTATCACACTCGCTAAAATAAAAGTCAGGAATTTTATCTGTGAATAATGTTTCGTAACCTCTTGATTGTAGGAAGAAGTTTAATTCATCTAAACTTGTAGTTCTGTCATCTTTCTTATACTTATAAAAATCACCAATTACATTGATAAAATTTACATCGTTTTTTTGTTTTGAATAAAGATAAAGTGGTAATAAGTTATAAGAAAATAAATTTTTTTCACTTTTTTCCAAATTTTGATTGGCAAATCCTCCAAAGGATTTTTTTCCTTCGGTTATAAATTGCTTATAGCCAATTAAATCTTCAAAGTATTTGTTGAAATTGTCAGAATGATATGTTGCTTTTAAATATTCAAAAGCAAGGAATTCTGCCAATGCCTCTGTTAAAGAATTTTCTTTGAATATAATTCCATCCCCTCCAAACCAAATATGGGCAATCTCGTGCGAAATGGTTGTTCTAGGTGCGTTATTTTTGAATATGGCGCTATTGTAAATTATAATGTTTTCATTAGTTACACTTGGTCCATTTATAGGCGCAAAAATGATTTTTGGTTTTTCTTTTTTTCCCAAAAGATTAGTATAAAATTCAAAAGATTTAGAAATTCCTTCTGTTGCTTTTTTTATTTCTTCCAATAGTCCGCTTTCTTTTTCAAGATAGTAAATTTGAAATCCATTAACCTCAAAATTTTTAAATTTTCCTGCAACAATAATTGGTGGTGCAATATATTTTCGTTGCAAATCTTCTGCTGTCGGAAAAATAACATTATGGTTTTTTGAAGAGATAGTTAGGTAGAATTTTTTTTCTTTTAAAAAGTCAGGTTTTTCCAATCCTAAATATCTTAAAGTTGTAATAAAGAAATCGTCATTTATATTAGATTTGTCAGTATTTACTTCATAGTCAAATTTATTGCCAATTTCATAACTTTTATATTTTGAAGTTTCATTACTTAAAAATTTTAAAGAGTTAGGTAAAGTAATATAGTTTGGAAAGACTACGATATTTTTTTTTGAAGAAAATGTTTCAGAAATTTTTAAATTATTATTTTCATCAATTATTATTTTAGCATTTACATTTTTTTGTGCTAAAATTATTATAAAATTTATTGAAAAAAACAGTGTTAAAATTTTGCTTATCATTCCTTTTGACGGGTTTTGGTTTAATATGGCATATAACGGAAAGGGGCTTTGCGAGGTGCGGGCTACTGCAACCGGAAGTGGAGAGGAGGACGAAACGCTAGCAAAAACTTTTTCCATTTTTTAAAATTACAAAAAAACTAAAAAATGGAAAAGTTTTTTGCGGGTATTTTCTGAAAACTTTCTAAGAACACCTTCAACCCCGCATCTTGCAAAACCCATGTTAGCAGAAGTTTTTTTTTAAGTATTTTTATTCCTCACAATGCTTAATGAATGGTAGATTCCAAAACTTCTTTGCATTATTTAATAAGTTTTCATTTTCAAAAATGACATTTTTTGTTCTCAAAGCAACTATTTGAAATTCTGCTATAATATCATTAATATATTTTTCCAAAAGTTCATCAGAATCTAATCCAGTTTTTTGAAATTGTTCATAATGTTTTCTGACATTATTTTGCAAAAGATAATTTTTTAATTCAATATCTTCTATTTCATTTCCAATTAAAAAAAATGCCATCAATACTTCGCGGAAATCATCTTCACTTTTCAATTTGTAATATCCAAGATATTTATCATTCGTATTTTTGTCAAATAATTTCACGAAAATATTTTTTAGTATAATATTGTTTTCCGATTCTTTCCGCTTTTCATAATTATAACATAAAAATAAATGACCAAATTCATCACTTCTCACATCACTGTTTAATGAACAAAAGTCAAACATATAAATCATTGTTAATTCTTCTTGCTTCTTTTGAAATCTATCCCAAAATATTGATTCCAAGCGTTTTGTCCAACCTTTTTTAAATTTTTCAAATTCAATCGTTTTCATAATCAACTTTTTTGAGTTAATAACAAATAATTATTTATGATATCATTACAGTAGACATTCCGATTAGGTCTATTTGCCATAGGATGATATGTATTAAAAACAATCAATTCTTTATTAACACTGAAGTCAACTCCTAAATCGGAGGTTTTTATATAAATTGTTTCAGATAGGTTTTGTTTTATCTCTTTAATATCTTCTCTTAAAACAGGTAAAGAATTTCCAGTACTATTAATAATAATTGTTGGTTGATATATTTTTATTTGTTCCAAAATAACATCTTTATAAAGAAGGTAATAGTTTTCTAAAGTCTTAAAATCAATTTTTGATCCTCCTGGAGTTTTCTTTACGTTGATAAATGCAATTTCTTCAAGGACTTTTGCATGTTCTGGATTAATATCTATTGAAAATTCTTCAGAATATTTTTTTTGATTAAGTATTCCATAAGTAATGTAGATGATGTTTTCAAAAGTGTTTCTAAAAGCACCTAAATTACCATTGCTAATCTCCTTTAACTCTTTTCTCCAATCTTGTTTTTCCTCATAGCTATTAGGATCCTTTAATATCCATAATATTTTTAAAGGATTTGCAGAATACTTTTCAAAATTAATGATTCCATCTACGAAAGCATTTTCATCGATTTGATAAATTTTTTCATCTAATTTTTTTTGGAAATCATAAAATGATTCCGCTTCATTAATTACATTAATGTCCATAAAGTTTAAATTTATATTCGCCTACTATTTAGGATTATCGGCATATTCCTCTTTGAAACAGTGTAGTTGTATAAAATTTCTGCTAACGGAAAAAGTATTTGCGAAGGGCGGGCTAAATTGGACGAAAAGTTCAATTTCGACCGAACGAAGCAAATTGCTTTTTCAGATTGTTAAATTACAAAAAAATACAATATGAAAAGCAAGTTGCGACTAAATGCAACTAATAGTTCTATTATTCCTTCAACCCCGCCTTTTGCAAATACTATGTTACCTGCAGTTTCTTTCAGAAAGCGTATCCAAAGGCGAAACCTAAAGCAGGATAAAATTTACTGTTTTTATAATCTAAATCATATCCGTTTCCAATTCCAGCATAATATCTGAAAATAAAATGATTTCCTAATGGTAACTGTTGTCCAAATTGAACTTCATTCAGCCAACTTTTTCCAACTTGTGGACTGTAATAGTCTGTTCCGCTAAAATAAAATTTAGTTTGGTATGCAATAAATGTTCCAGAGTTATTTTTTAAAGAATGTCCTTTTTCTTCACGTCTTTCTCTACTTAAATAATATCTTACTTGACCTCTTGCAAAAATACTATTACTGTTTTTACTCCACTCATATGAAATTCCATTATGCCAAAAATCGGTAATTCCGCCCCAACCCAAGTTAATGTCCGCTAGAAATTTGTCACTTAACGGAATTTCGGTTCCAAGAGATATTCCTTGTAGCCCAAGTTCAATTTTGTAATTGTTTTCCAATTTAGTTTGTGCATTTGTGATTTGTGAGAATAAAATCACACCTAAAGTTAAAAAAAATCTTTTCATTGAATTATAATTATTTGATTTTCAATTTTGTACGAAATTTGTTTTGAAATTGCAGGTAACGGTTCGGGGCTTTGCGATGGTGGGGCAATCGAAGCAAAAATCTTCAATTTTGTACAAAAGTTGAACCGAAGAAATACCGTTGAACTTTGCAGTTTCGCCCCACTATCGCAAAACCCTTGTTACCTGCTGTGTTGTTTTCGGTTACACATTTTCTATTACGAATTTAACGATTTTGTCTTTACGTTGTTGGATAAGTTCTTTTGTCCAAGTTGCACTTTCAGCCGTCATTTTTTGTATTTCTCGTTGTTGTTCCAAATGGTTGTAACTATTGCGTTTTTCGGCAAATGGTTTGTTACCAACTGAACAATTATGTGATTTAGAAAGCAACAAATAATTTCCTAAACAATTGATGTATTGATTTACAAATTCCTCGTCATAACTGTCATAACCTGTTTCTGGATTTTCAGTTTGCGGTGCAATATGTTCCAATTCTGGTTTTTCAATTTTGTCAAATCGAGTAGGCGAATAACCACTTTTACCTTGTCCTTCCAAATGGTTTTCGTATTTCCAAAGTAAATATTTTGCAGTTGTATGATTTATTCCGCCTTGAATTGAACGCTCCAATTCTTTGTTTCCCCAATAAGACCACCACCAATCTTGTGTAGTTTTCATCCAATCAATTCTTACATTTATTGGTGTGATGTCAGGATTTTCAGAAGTGAATTTTTGGTAAACATCATTTAAACGTGACGTAATTTCTGCTCTTGTTCCGATTAATCTGTGTCGCAAAACCATTGTTTCTAACTTGCTACAAAGCAAATTGATTTGACTTATTGGCAAACCAAATTTATATGCTTTGATAATGAAAGGCATTGCAATACCAATTCCGCCAAGTGTTACAAGCGAATGAATTTCTAAATTTTCTCTTTCGTCTTTGCTGAAAAATGTTGTTAGATGTTCAAAACTTATAGCAAGTGATTGAGTAAACGATTTGATAAATGGAAGTGGGTTTGCTTCTGATAACAACTTATTTATTTTGTCGATTGCATTTGTTTCCCAAAGTGAATTGAAATGAACACGAAGTGTATAAACCAAAACATCATCTTCGTTAATTCTGTATTCAATTGATGAAATTGATTTGTAAATTTCTTCAAATCGGTCTTTGATTTCTTTTATCAGACTTTCTTTTTCTTCGCCACCGTAAAGATGAACGTTGAACATAAATTGAGCCTTGATAATTTCCAAATTTGAAGGTTTTTTACCTCTGTTGTTTTGGAAAATGAACATTTGAATTGCTTCCGATGCGTCTTTTACTGGATGTGTTGTGCAAGATGCGTTTTGAACTGTATCCAACATTTTTAATAAATAAGTTTCGTCTTTTTCGGCAAGTTGTGAAGTGAAAAAGTCAAAAGCAATCGCAATACGTTTTGCAGAAACGGTTTTTATTCCATTTCTGTCTTTTTTGCTTTGGTCGATTACACAATCTTTGAAAAATCTATCGTCATAATCAACCGTTTCAAAACGATAGGTTGAGTTTCGTTTAATAATGTCTTCAAACGTTTCTTGTTCGGTTTCGTTTAAAGATCGGATTTGTTTTAGTCTGCTGAATAATGCTGATAAGAAAATAACGATTGTTGTCATTCGCTGTTGTCCGTCAATTATTCCAAACTTTTTTTCGTCTTTTTCTTCAAATAGAAAGTGTCCGAAATAGTATTTTGATTTAGTCGAACTTTTATTGTAGTCTTCCAAGTCAGATAAAAACACGTTTGTCTGTTTTGGCGAATTTGCTTTTTCAAGTTCTGTGTCCCAAGAATATGCTCTTTGATATGTCGGCACAAAAATTTTGTTGCCTGCCAACATTTGTTTTATAGTTGTAGATGCTTCCATTAAATGAATTTAGGATTAAAAATATCAAAGGTGGCGAAGCCACCTCTGATAAATGATTTTTACATTGCTGGTTGGTGTTTTTTTGTCGGACTTTTTGAGCAAGAACCCGAACATAAACTTGTTAAGCTAGAATACTTACTGCCACAACATTTACAAACGTATTGCGATTTTTCAGAACCTTCATAAAGTCCGTGTTTCTTTCCTTCAGGATTTTTTGAGCAAGAGCCTGATGTTAAACTTGTCACGCTGGAATATTTACTCCCGCACCATTTGCAATAAAAGTTAGCCATATTAATTTTGGTTTTTCATTTGTGCTTACTCTTTTCGGTTTTCAGCTTTCCCCGTTAGTTCTGCAAATGTCGATTGTCAGTCGGTCAAACTGTGTCGTTTTGGACGGTCGCTCTGAACATAGCAGGTAACGGTTTGCAGCTTGGCGAAGTGGCGGAAATCGAAGCACAAATGTTCAGTTTTGTACAAAAGTTCAATCGAAGAACTGCCGTTGAATTTAGCACTGAACCCGCCATTTTGCCAAACTGCTGTTAGGCGTAGTTTTTTATTTCAGTTTGTCTTTTACTTCGTTACAATTTTGTTCTATTGTTTTGCAAATTTCATCTATTGTTACAGAAGTCTTTTTATTTTCAGAAAACGGTTCGCCAAATAAGTTAGCTAACTTATTAATTGTCAAAAATGCTGTACTAATAATTACCATTATTGGAATAGCCAAAAACTCAAATCCACTGTCTTCGCCACCCAAGTCAATGTCGCCAATAAATAATGGAATAAGTATGACATAAAAGCTCACAATTATTTTGGTAAATGCACTGTAAATCATCAAAAAAGGTGTGTTCTTTATTCTTTCAGCTTTTCCTTGAATGTCATAAAACCGATTGATATGTTGCATTAAATCTCCTTTTTCAATGTTTGCTTTTGAAGTAAAATTGTCTTCAATTCGCTTTGTGATTGCCACCAATATTTCGTTTGAAATTTTATTTTCACTATTTATTTTAAACTCGTTTAGAATTGCAATTGCTTCTTCGTTAAAAGTGGGTTTAAAATTGTTGTGCATTTCATTTTTTAATTGACGAATGTATAAAATGCTCAATTCAATTAATTTGTGGGCTTCAAGTTTGAAATATTGTTGTTGGATTTCCTTTAAATTCTCATTATTACTATAATACGCATATATTTTTGCAACAAAACTTCGAGTGTTATTCGTTAGTTCTCCAAAAATTTTTCGGGCTTCCCACCATCTGTCATAAGCCGAATTCATTCTGAAACCCAAGAAAAAAGCAACTGCAAGTCCAAATACAGAACCTATTTGACCTGAAATTTTGTAAATGTGGTCGCCAAAATATTCTTCAAGCCCAAGCACAATAATTGCATAAACCGTTGTGATGATTAAATACGGTGTTGCAATTTTTAGTAATTGAAGTAAGCCTTGCTTTTCTGTTTTTATCATATGTTAGTCGTCTTTATCTTTTTCATCATTATTATTTTCTATCGCAGGAATACTGTTTCCGCTTCTTATTTCTGTGTGTCTTATTTCTCCACCAGTTGTTCCTGTCTGTTTGCCAAAAAACAGTACTACAAATGCAAATACTAATGTCACAATTGCAATAATATTTGAAAATGTTTTTTGTTTAAAGCTTGCCCAAAGTCCAAGTAAAGAAATGCTACCTAAAATATAAGAAAGCAAAGCAAATGTTTCGGCTGTTTCTTCGTGGCTTTCAATATAATTTTCGGTTACTCCATTTATTTTTTCTACAATCTCTTCTGCACCTTCGCCAGTTGTCATTGCTGCTATTGAAGCTAATGCACCGAGAATAAAAATCATAAATGCCGTTCGCTTTACCGCTTCCGATTTTGAAATGAGTCCTGTAATCATTACGATTACTCCCACGATAGGGAAAATGATGGGTAAATGATTTACCACTAAATGCCAATGTGCTCCGTTCATAATTATTTAATTTTTAAAATTATACTCTAACTCCGAATATATAACCAACTAATGCAGATAACCCCATAGCGATTGTCCCCCAAATGGTAATTCGCAAAATTGCTTTTGGAATACTTGAACCACCCGTTTTTGCTGCTAATGCTCCTAAAATTATTAGAAAAACGATAGTTGAACCATATAACCAATATTCCATTCCTTTGACTGGTGCAAAAAGAATGACCAAAAGAGGCAATACTCCACCCACCGTAAACGCAGTCCCTGACGCTAGCGCAGCTTGAATAGGATTTGCTTGACTAATTTCGTTGATACCTAATTCATCTCTAATGTGCGTTCCTAAAGCATCTTTTTCTGTCAATTCAATGGCTACTTGCATTGCCGTTTCTTTTTTTAGTCCTCGTTTCTCATAGATTTGAGCCAAAATATTAAGTTCTTCTTTCGGCATTTCTCTCAATTCTTTAATTTCTCTTTCAATGTCTGCTTTTTCGGTGTCTGTTTGTGAGCTTACCGATACATATTCACCTGCTGCCATAGATAACGCACCAGCAACAAGTCCAGCAACTGTTGCCAACACAATTGGCTCTCTTGTAGAACTTGCCGCAGCAACTCCAATTGCAAGACTTGAAATTGAAATAATTCCATCATTTGCACCAAGCACCGCAGCTCTCAACCAATTGCTTCGGTGTATATAATGATTGTCTAAATAGTTGTCGATTGTTATCATATACTTTGTTTATGTACGGTGTCTGTAAAATTACGCCTAACGGAAAAAGTATTTGCGAAGGGCGGGCTAAATTGGACGAACGGTTCAATTTCGAACAACCGAAGCGAATGCTTTTTCGTGGAACTAAACTAC
>NZ_JADQBD010000056.1:0-17495 GCF_017808115.1 Chryseobacterium sp. RR2-3-20
AAAAAAAGTTTATTGAAACAAAGTTCAATAAACTTTCTATATCATCAGTAACAATCAGTAGTACAAAGAATTTTACCAACTATTTTTGACTAATAAACCATTATTGTTTATCTAATAATCGATTGAGTTATTTGTTAGTCATAATTTAATCTAAATGAAAGACGATGGTATTTACTAATTCCATACTCTTTTAATGCCTGCTGATGCTTTTTTGTTGCGTACCCAAAATTGGCATCCCAGCCATAATGAGGATATTCATGGTGAAGTTCCATCATCAGTTTATCTCTATAATTTTTTGCCAAAATAGATGCGGCAGCAATCGATAAAAATTTAGAATCTCCTTTGATGATGCACTGGTGTGGAATAAAGTTGTAAGGGTGAAATTTATTTCCGTCTACAAGTATAAGTTCTGGTCTTATCGTAAGTTGGTCTAAAGCTCTGTGCATCGCATGTATACTTGCATTCAGAATATTATGTTCATCAATAAAAGCAGGCGGAAGTTCTGAAATTGCATAGCATTTTACATTGTCTTTTATATACCCATCTAGTTCCATTCTTGTTTTAAAGTTAAGCTTCTTAGAATCATTAATAAGTCTTTGTTCGAAGTTTTCATCAACGATTACTGCTGCGGCTACAACAGGTCCGCTCAAACATCCTCTCCCCACTTCATCGCAACCTGCTTCAATGTAATTTTCTGACCATTTCTTTGCTAATTCCATAAAATACGTAATGCTCTAGTTTATGTAATGTATGTATTATTGTGCTTTATAATTACTAAACTTCTTGAAGCCAAAAATAATGAATTCCATTTAAGTTAACGCAAAATAGTTATCTATAATTTCTTTATAGATAGTTATTCATATTTACCGTCTTCGGGAGGTTTTTTTATTTACGTATATTTGCTTTTTCAAATTAGAAATAATGAATATTAAAAATATTATAGAACAAAAACTGGCAGAGGTTATTCTTAATGTCTTTCAGCTTAAAGATATACACCTTGAAGTTCAGGAAAATAAAACCGAATTTGAAGGAGATTTTACAATTGTAATATTTCCTTTAGTGAAACAGTTAAAGAAAAGCCCCGAAACTATAGGTATGGAAGTAGGAGAAGCTTTAATAACACAGACAGAACTCTTTGAAAGCTTCAATGTAGTTAAAGGTTTTGTTAATGTAAAAGTTAAAACTAATCTTTTCGTTGAACAGTTTAAAGGGCTGAATGAATTATTTTCGACTGTAGAAAAGAAAAATGCAACTGTAATGGTAGAGTATTCTTCACCCAATACTAATAAGCCATTGCATTTAGGACACATCAGAAATAATCTGTTGGGTTTTTCTGTGGCGAAAATTTTAGAAGAAGCTGGTTATGATGTGATTAAGACTCAAATTATCAACGACAGAGGAATTCACATCTGTAAGTCTATGTTGGCTTGGGAAAAATTCGGAGAAGGAAAAACACCTGCAATGCAGAAGATTAAAGGAGATAAATTTGTAGGGAATTATTATGTTGAATTCGATAAACATTATAAACAAGAAATTGCTGAACTTGTAGCCCAAGGTACTTCTGAAGATCAGGCTAAAAAAGATGCTCCATTAATGAAAGAAGCGCAAAAAATGCTTTTGGATTGGGAAAACGGAGACGAAAAAGTAAGAAACCTCTGGAATGAAATGAATTCTTGGGTGTATGAGGGTTTCAATGAGACTTATCGTAGATTAGGTGTAGATTTTGACCAGGTTCAGTACGAAAGTAATACTTATATTTTAGGAAAAGACCTTATTCAGGAAGGTTTAGATAAAGGTGTTTTATATAAGAAAGAAGACGGTTCGGTATGGTGCGATTTAACGGATGAAGGCTTAGACCAGAAATTATTGCTCCGTTCGGATGGAACTTCGGTTTATATGACTCAGGATTTGGGAACGGCTGTAGAACGTTTTAAAGATAACAACATTCAGAAACTGATTTATACTGTAGGAAATGAGCAGGATTATCATTTTCAGGTTTTGTTTAAAATTTTAGGCAAACTTGGTTATTCTTGGGCAGATCAGCTGTACCATTTGTCTTATGGAATGGTTGAACTTCCGAACGGAAAAATGAAATCCCGAGAAGGAACTGTTGTAGATGCAGACGATCTGATGCAGGAAATGCACAATATTGCAAAAGAAAAAGCGGAAGAATTAGGAAAACTCGAACATCTTAGTGAAGAAGAAAAAGAGAACAATTATGAGAATGTAGGAATTGGTGCTCTAAAATATTTTATACTGAAGGTAGATCCGAAGAAAAAGATGCTTTTCAATCCGGAAGAAAGTATAGATTTTAACGGAAATACAGGGCCATTTATACAATATACTTTTGCCCGAATTCAGTCCTTACTTGTAAAGGCAGATTATCGTTACCGAGAAATCGCTGATGTTGAGCTAAATCAATCTGAAAAAGAATTAATTATGCAGTTGGCAAATTATAAACCTATTGTTGAGAAAGCGGCAGAAGCCTTAAGTCCAGCCTTAATTGCCAATTATGTTTACGATTTGGTTAAAACATATAATTCTTTTTATCAAAGTAATCCGATTTTGAACCAGGAAGATGAAAATCTAAAACAGATGAGACTGAATTTATCTAATCTCACTGCAGAAACCATCAAAAAATCCTTACAATTACTCGGTATACAAACCGTAAACAGAATGTAAAAAACTAATCCTCCTGAAATTTCGGGAGGATTAATTTTTTTCATCAATGAATTAGTTATCTGTAACCATATATGAAACTCTGCGACAAATTGAGATAAAGTAACAAAAATGGATTACGACTTAAATCTGTTAAAAAAATATTTTGATTTTGTAAGAGATAACGAAAATTTTCATTCTTTACCAAATGAAACTGCGGAAGACCTTGAATTAGACCTTGTTTTTCTAAAACTTGACAACACTGCCTCAAAGATTGGCAAGCAATATTTTTTTGCAAAATTGAGAAGTAGCGATAACAATAGTCAGGAATTTGAAAGTTTTGCGGAATTTTTTAAAAATAATCCGAAAGAAAAAGAATTTGCTCTAAAACAACTTTCACAACTAAACAATAGAAAAGATTACGACATTATAGATTTGTTGAAAGAAGGTGTTTCTTCAAACGAAAAATATTACAAATACGCTCAATTCTACTTATTCGCAATCACTTTAATCGCAATTTGTGGGTTTTTTGTCCCAAAAATATTACTGCTCATTATTCCACTAATTGCAGTAAACATGGTAATTCACTACCTTAATAAAAATTATGTGGATTATTATAATTCAATAATTTTCAGGCTTCAAAGTGCAATAACTGTTTCTGAAAAAATTGGGAGAATTTCTAAACTTCAAGAAGAATACGACAAAATAAATTTAAAGCGCATAAAAAAAGTGATGCGTTTTGCTAATCTTGAAAGTGCAATTGTAACGAATGAATACCTTTCTGTGTTATGGATTTTTACAGAAATTTTTAGAATTCTGTTTCTTTTGGAAATATTTTCATTTCGCAAAAAAGTAAATGCTTTGGAAGTGTCAAGAAAAGAATTGCTGAAAATGTTTGAGTTTATCGGAAAAACGGACACTTCAATAAATTTATTAAAAATTCAAGAAGATTACAATATCTGCAAACCAATTTTCGTTGAGGAAAAAAAATTGAGATTAACAAATATTTATCACCCATTCATAGAAAACTGCGTGCAAAATTCATTGGAACTTCAAAATGAAAGTATTGCGATTACGGGTTCAAATATGTCGGGCAAAACTTCGTTTATGAGAAGCGTTGCGATTAATGTAGTTTTTGCACAAAATTTTGGTTTTTGCTTTGCAGATTTTTATTCGGGACCGAAAATGAAAATTTATAGTTCAATTTCTGTTCATGATGATATTAGTGAAAATAAAAGTTATTATCTTGAAGAAGTTTTGCGAATAAAAAAGTTTCTTGAAGACAGAAATCAGTTTGCACTAATTTTAATTGACGAAATTTTTAAAGGAACTAACACCAAAGAAAGAATTGCAATAAGCAAATCGGTGCTTCAAAATTTAAACAATGAGAAAAATATCGTTTTTGTAACGACACACGATTTAGAAATTGCTATGTTTTTGAAAGATAACAATTACGAACTTTTCTATTTTGACGAAGAAGTAAATAACAATCAATTGTCTTTTCCTTACAAACTGAAAAACGGAATTAACGAAAAAACCAACGCAATCCGAATTTTAGAAATGTATGACTATCCAAAAAACATTGTGGAAAACGCTAAAAACCTCGTGGAAAAGAATGGCTACAGATAACATGGGTTTGGCAAAAGCGGGGGTGAAAGTCCCTTGCGTTGAGAGTTTTTGCCACTTTCGCCGCAAAAAACCATTTCGTTTTTAATTTTTTTGTAATTTTGAAAAACGAAAATGGTTTTTGCTCAGGTCGGGAATTAATAGAAAATTCAGGAATGTTTATCCCCGCCTTCGCCAAGCCCCTTTCCGTTATACGAAATAACTCTTTTTCATCATCCTATTTTTATGTTTTATCTGTTGTAAAAAACAATATTGCTTCTTACATCAAAGAACAAAATTCCGAAAAATAAAAAAAAGAAAATTACGGTTTTCCGTAAGGCTATTCTAAAATAAAGGTTATGCATCTAATATTTCAATTCCTAAAAATTTAAAAGTTTATTTTGAAGAAATAATTTTATGAAGAAGCAATATTCTTAGTTTGGCTGTCTCTATACAGTTTTGCACTGCTCCATTTAGCGTGTTTCGAAGGTTCTATACGAAGACCTCTTTTATAAGTATAGACTTTGGTAAATTCAGCACCGAAAAAAACAAGCATACAGGAATAGTTAATCCACATCATAATCAGAATTACCGTTCCTGCAGTTCCGAAAGCTGAAGTTGGCTTAAACTGGCTGAAATATAAACTCAGCAAAAATTTACCAAGAGTAAAAAGTACCGCTGTAAGCATAGCTCCTTTCCATACAGATTTCCAGCTCATTTCTACGTCTGGAAGTACTTTAAACATTAAGGCAAACAATAAAATAACAAGTCCGAATCCTACACCGAAATTGATAAGTTCTACAATGAGATACGTTTCCAGATCAAAATATCGGGTAATAAAATCGTTAAAAAGACTAATAAGAGAAGACATTATCATGGTAATCATCAGAAGAAACCCTAATATGAGAATCATTCCCAAAGAGTTGGCACGATCAATAAGAAATTTAGCAAATGCCTTTTTGGGAGCTGCTTCTACATCCCAAAGGTTATTTAAAGATTTCTGAAGCTGAAAGAATAGGGTAGTAGAACCAAATACCAAAGAGCCTATTCCCACAATTTTCATAAATATATTTTCTTTATCAATTAATGCTCCTGCAATCATTTCCTGTATGCTTTTAGCAACATCCTTTCCCATCATTCCGCTAATTTGAGAACTGATTTGTCCGCGTATGGCTTCTTCACCAAAAAAATATCCGGCAATCCAAATAATAATAATAAGTAACCCCGGAATCGAGAATATGGCATAATAGGCAAGACTGGCAGAATCGCCGGAAGCACTAGAGTTATTCCATTCAGTGAAGGTTTCTTTAACAGTTTCCCAGAAAAATTTCAGTTCTTTCAGCATAACTATAATGTTTGTGTAAATGGTGTATTGTTTCTTTACAATATTCAAAATAAAAATATTGTTGGTGTTAAAGTGCACGCAAAGATTGTTCCTTTAAGACAAATGAAAACAATTATGAAAAATCAGTTCCTAATATTTTCGATCTGTAATTAATATTTTAGAAAGGATATCCGATGGCAATATTCAGAATAAGATTATCTCTTCTCCAGGCTCCGCTGCCAAAATTAATTTTGTCGAAAGTCCATCGATCACCTTTTTCATAATAAGGAACCCGAAGTGGCATGGCAAGATCTAAACGAAGGATAAGAATAGAAAAATCTAACCGTAAACCTAAACCTGCTCCCACAGCCGTTTCACTTAAGAAATTTTTAGAAAACTTACCTCCCGGTCTTTCATTTTGAGGGTCTTCCAGAAGCCAGATATTACCTGCATCTATAAAAGCTGCAACATTTAAAAACTTATACAAATTGGCTCGATATTCGGCATTCAGTTCCAGTTTTACATCTCCTGCCTGATCAAATAACGCCCGGGTATTGGTTTCCGTTCTCGGATCGTAACTTCCGGGTCCTAATGTTCTTGCTCTGAAAGCTCTTATACTGTTACTTCCACCTACAAAAAACTGTCTGGAGAAAGGGATGAAGTTAGAATTTCCATAAGGAACAGCCACACCGGCAATAAATCTGGTTGCTAAAGAGGTTTTCTCTGTAAATTTGTGATAAAAACGAACATCATTTTCCACTTTTACATACTGACTGAACGGTACTCCAAATATATTTTTTTGATTTCCATCTCTTACATTTGCTCCGGAAATGAGTCCTGTGAGGTTCCCCGCCAAATCTAGCATTCCTTTATAATAAAAAGTATTTCTTTGAGGAAGCATCGTGGTAGAGTAGGTATAAGAATAGGTAGGTCCGAAAATTAACTGTCGCTCCGTAATTCTTGTAAGGTATGGGTTTCCCTCTTTTAATGCAATAAATTTTGGAGTTTCGTTTGCCGGAGCAATATAGGTAACATCTATAAGTTTCAGCTCGTGTTCTTTTCGGATATTTTCTTTCCACTGATATCCAAAAGATGCACTGAATGTATTTAAAGTATATAAAGTGGTTCTGTTCTGGAATTCATATCCGAGTTGAATATTGGTTCTCGGAACAAATGCACTGGAAGAATTGAAACGGAATGGTGCCACAATTCTTGGGATGGAAAGCTGGGTATTGGCTCCTGCTCTAAAGATGTTTTCGGCATAGGCGGGACCACCAATCTGTACATCGAACGCACCGTAAAGAGATGCCTTAAACTGCTCCGCTCCACGGAAAAAATTTCTTTGAGTCCAGTTTAAATTAACCTCGCTTCCGGCATAATTGGCGGAGTTGGTTCTTCCTAAAGCTTCAAGTCTTAGAGATTGTAGTTCTCTCGGAGTCAGAATATAATAAGCATCAAACTTATGGTTTAAAGAATCTGAAACAACAAATTCATTTTTCACAAATTTAAAAACCCCAAGATTAATAAGACGGTTAAGAGAAAGGTTATGATTTTTTCTGTTGTCTAAATCTCCTTTTTCGAAATACAGAGCACGGTCGAAAACTCTTGGCTTAAATTTTTTGTACGGATCGACAACGTAAATATTGTTATATTCGTATCCCTTCAGAGAATCTGCATTCATAGGAATGTTGTACTTTCCTCTTTTTGCATCTCGAAGATTGTAATTCGGGAACACCACTACTTTATCTATAGTAAACTGGTCTTTTGCTAAATCTGGTGTTTTATCCTTAAGCTTTACGATGAGTTCTACCTCGTGTTTTTTGCTCACCGTACTGTCTGCCTGAACAATAATATTATCCGGATTGAAATAATAAAAGCCACGGTTTTTCAGTCCGTCATCAATTCTCTGTCTTTCTGCTTTAATAACTTCCAAATCGAAAGGATTGCCAGTTTTTAATAAGGTTTTATCTTTTAAAGCACGTATTTCCTTATTTATTTCCGATGAATCTGCAGGAAATTTAACATTGCTGATTAAATATCTGCCACCCGGATTTAAAGTGTATATTACTTTCGCTTTCTTATTTTTCGAAACGGTATCGTATTTTGCTCTGGCATTGAAATATCCTTTATTTTCGGAATAATTTACAATAATATCTTTATTGAATTCTTTATCTACATCTCCAAGCAATACCGGTTCTTCTCCGAATTTGTATTTCAGCCAATACCGCAATCCTTTTTGTTTTTTAGGCTCTTTGGTTACATTGTAAGCGTACAATTTAGGTCTTAATCCTAAAAAAGAAGAATTAGGCTTTGGGGTAAGATTGTCTTTTAAAGCCGATTCAAGATCATTTTTTTCTTTTTTGCTGAGAGAATCATTTTCGATCTTCACTTCGGCTCCGGTGTAAAGCATTTGTCCTTCCTTTAGGAATTTGGTGTTGGAACAAGATACAACAGCCGCCGTCATTCCGGATGCCAGAAAATATTTGTAGTATGTGCTAAAATTAATCTTCATTACTTAAATTCTACGACTTCTTTGTCTTTATTTCTTTTATTCTGAATGCCTTCTTTGTTTCGGTTATTCTTAGATTTTTTGAAAATATCTCTGAATTTATCATAATCCAGAGTAATAACAAACCCAAGACCTGTTTCTACAATCTGTCCCTGAAGTGCTACCTGATATTCGTTCTTACGATATGCTCTTAAAGTATATCTTCCATCTCGGGAAAGGCTGTAGTCTATAGTTACATCTCCTGCAATATTGGTGGTATTTTCGTTCTGTCTGGTTTCACCTTCAAGCCCGAAGTTGCTTCCTACGGTTACTTTCAATCGGTCATTCAGCAATTTTTTGCTGATGTCTACATTAAGATCTGTTCTCGTATTTTGTTTTCCGGTAGAATAGTCTTCAGTAGATTCAAGATCAAAGTTGAGATCAACACCTTTTATTAAATCTGATGCCAAATTATTAAGCTGTTGAGAAAGAATTTTACTTACACTCTGTCTAGCCATAGTTTCTGCCGAAAGCCCCGAATTACTTTGGAATGGGTTTTCTCCAATAAAACGGTTAAGAAGAAGAAGAGCAAAAACCTGCTTATTCATTTCGTTTTCGTCTTCCCGAAGTTGGGCAAGCTTACCTTCTACTGTATCGGCAACATTAGAAGATATGGCATTATTTTTCTCATCAGTAGTAATATCAAAACTGATTTGTGGCTTCATAAGCTCACCTTTAAGTTTCAGTAAAGTATTAAAAGGAATTCTTTGTTTGAACTGATTCAGCTCCGATTGGCTTCCCGAAAATTGCTGCTCCACAAGATCAATTGGTGCAGCCTGAGTATTGTAAACTGCGGTAATATCGAGAGTAGCGGTGGTGGGTTCTCCTGTCCAGGTAATTGTACTTCCTTTCTGAATATCAAATTTTCTTTTTAAAACACTTACAGACATTTCGTAGCTTCCTTTTTCAACCTGATATACGCCTACTAAAGTTGTTTTGCCTGAAGGATCTATTCCTCCCGTAAGATCTGCCTCTCCCTGAAGTTTTACAAAATCGCCGTTGGCTTTATCTATCAAAATAGAAAGTTTGGCTTCTTTGCTGAGTTCGATATTCACATTCACATCCATTCCTTTAATGTTGGTTTGCGAATCTATAGAATCTGCCTTAATGGTTTTAGAAAGGGCTACCTGATCCTGATCAATAAATTCTACAATACCATCTCTTTCCTGTAATGAAGGAGAAGACTGCGGAAGTACAAATGTGAAATCTGTAGTATCTGAAACCGAAAGTCTTCCGTCTACTTTTGGTAAATCTAAATTTCCTCTTACTTTAAGTGCTGCATCAATCGCTAATACACCATACATTAAGGCATCATTAGATTTTTCTGAGTTTACAACTTTAAAATCTTTTGCGTCGACATCTAAATTGAAGGCAAAATCTTTGTAAGTCTGTGTTAAAACCTGACCGTCTATTTTAAGCGAATTACCGTCTTTATCGTTTATTTTAAAGTTATCAAACTCGATTCCTCTATTCGTAAACTCTATTTTATCGTTAATATTTCGGAAATCACTTCCCGTTTTAGCAATCATTAAGCCGACATTATTCATTTTCACGTCGCCTAAAATTTTAGGTGCGGTGGTTGTTCCTGTAATTTTTAAATCTCCGGAAAGATAACCTTCTGTATTGTTAATGGCATTCATCGTGAATCCTTGAAGGGTTTTCATCTGAAGCTGATTCATATCCAAATTCAAATCGAAACTACTCGAAGAAGTATTATAATTTCCTAAGATTTTTACATCATTATTATTTCCTGAAAGTGCAATATCGGCATTAAGAAGATTGGCAGATTGGCTATACACTTTAATATCGAGATTTCCAACAGGATTTCCGAATACAAATAAGTCGGTTACATCAATATCGGAGGTAAAAGTCATTTTTTTGGTTAAATCCCGCAACTGAGCTGTTCCGTTGATGGTTCCTTTTGCCAGAAGCGAATCTTTTTTGATGATTTCGGTAATGGTTTCAATTTTAAAATCTTTTAAAGAAACATTTAAAGGACTGCTTGGAGAATTGCTCTCAGATTGAAGCGATATTTCCGCTCCGGAATTAGAAAGCCTGAAATTATCCGCCACAATTCCCTGACTGAAAATTTGTATTTTATTATTTTCAGTAACATTCCAATCCATGTAATTCAGCTTTAAACCGTTGGGATTTAAAGAAATTTCTGTAATATCGTTCATCGACTTCGCATTTCCTGCAATCAGGAACTGTGTAGCGTCTTTTTCGTCTTTTGTAGTGATATTGTAATTGATGATGTTGTTGGAAACATCACCGTTAACATTTACTTTATTCAAAGCAAAACTTTCACTTTTTAATGCTGCAACACTTAAATCATACTGTAATGCCTGATTTTGGTTGGTAATCTTTAAACTGGTATTTTCCAGTGTGTTTGTTCCATACAATACCTGCGGAATTTTTGCATCAAGTTCGATGTTTTGAGTATCTGCATTATAATTCCCGTTGATTGTAATCGTTTCAAAACTTTTTAAATCCGGAACAAATTTTCTGATGAGGTCGTCATTTTTAATGGCAGCATTAAGAGTAAAAAACTGTCCGTTATCAATTTTCTGGGCTTTTGAAGGCTTTTGGAACTGATAATATTGGTTAACAGTCTGCGTTAAAGCTCCAAAAATCTGCGTGAGCTTGTATTTTCCTTTTAATTCGAGATCAGCAATCTGAGAATTAAGCTGTATTAATGTGGAATCTGTTGTAGAAACAGCATTGAGTCTTATTTCCTGAACAGGATAAATTTCTTTAGTATCTGAAATTGCAAAATTCTGGAGATTCAAATATCCGTTTAAATGATTGGGATCTAAATTTTTAAAATCTCCGTCTATTCCACCGGCAATAATCATTGGAGAACTGTAAAACCCAAGTTTATGTAAATCTAATTTATTGATTTTACCGTTTACTTTCACAGTCGGGCTGTCTCGGAAAACTCCTGAAGCCGCAAGATGTAAATTGGCATTCGGATCTTTAGAATTTAAGTCAATATCATAAGCACCACGTATAATTTTTCCTTTCAGATTCATATTCTGATAGGTGTAACCTTTGTATGTAGCAGATTTTACGTCTCCGCTCAATACTGCAGTCATAATTTTAGGATCGAAACCCTGTCCTTTTGCATTAATTTGAGCGGTAATGCTGCCTAAATCTTTATTCTGAATGATTTTTCCGATTTGTAAACTTTGCAGATTGGCTTTTACATCGAAAGTTTCTCTGTTTTTTCGGCGTAAATCTGCTTTGGCAATAACTGCTGCATTTCCTAAAGTTGAAGTAAGACGCAGATTGGTATCTACAATTTTTGTTGTTCCTTTAGCTTTACCACGAACCGTTAAAAAAGAAGGCAACGTAATATTTTTTGGGATGGTATTTTTGGGAACTAAATTGTATATGGTTTTAGATGCAGTAGAAAACTCGCCAATGTTCATGTCGTAGTAAAGCTGGTCGGGTTTCATTGCATTTTTAATATTTCCTGATGCCAAAACTTTAAGCTGGTCTAATCCTGAAACTTTCAGGTTCTGAATAGACAAATCGTTTACCTTCCCTCTCAGAATCGCATTGACATTTAATGTTGAATGAGGATATTTATTAAATGGAGCGGTATTTTGTAAGGTGGGAACTAAATTCAAAATATCAGAAAACCCAATTTTGGAATCCCGAATGTCTGCGGCTATTTTTATTTCTCCCGGATTGGAAGATAACTGTTCTATTGAGTTATAATTTAAAATAATCTGATCCCTTAAAACAGTTTTGGGAGTTTGCAGATAAAGATTTTTAAGATAGGCTTCTTTTTCTCCATAAACAAAATCGGTATTAAATTTCTGAATATTAAGACCTCTCTTTTCCAGAATTTCTGCTGATTTTACAGATCCTGCAAAACCTCCGTTCTGCATTTTGAAATTTCTTACATCGAGATTCATCTTAGAGAAATCTAGATGGTTAAAATCCATTCCGGATCGGGTAGGAGCAATGGCGGTATTGTTGTAAGTAACTTTTACATCATCCAAAAGAAGCTTTCCTAAAAGGAGTTCCATAGCTTTTTGCTCCGCAGATTTTTTTTCTGGTTCTGCTTTTTTAGAATCTTTCGGGTTGGTATTTTGGGCAGGTAAGTAAAGATTGGCATTAATATCTGCTTTTGTGAGATATACATTGCCTACATCAAAACTATTATTGTCCAGATCAATTTTATTTACTTTGGTACTCAGCTCTTTAAAGAGAACTTTTGCGAAAGTTTTGGTGTTGTCATCTCCATAATCAATATCAAAATTGGTAAGCTTAATTCCGCTTAATCCCAGTTTCATTGTTTTTTTCTGGTTGAGAGAGTCTACTTTCTTTTCTACTTTATGGGTAACCTCTTTTACAAAATCCTGTTTCAACTTCAGTTTTAAACCGTCGAGATTAATATCATTTACCGCATACGAGTTGTTTTGCAGATCGAAAGTCTTTACGCGGGTATCGAAATAATTGAAGTAAACTTTGATGTCATTTCTAGACTGCTGATCGTTGAAGGTAACACCAATATCTTTAAGTTTAATCTTATCTAATGAAATAATGAATGGTTTTGATGGTTTTTCTTCCTTTTCAGAAGTCGCAAAAGCATCAATAATATAATCGAAATTGAATTTTCCTTTAGGATCTCTTACCACATTGGCTCGAACGCCTTCCAGATCTATTGAAGTAATATCTGCTTTAGACTTTATCAGCTGCCACATATCCAGACCGACATCAAATTTCTTTACGGCTAAAAGGGTATCGATATTCTGACCTTTCAGATAAAGATTTTCCATCACAAGACTGTTTGGGAAACCAATGTAAACTTTATCCAGACTTACTTTCGTTTTAATTTTACCTTCTAAATAGATAACAAGTTTATCTTTTACATAATTCTGAACTGCAGGAATCCTTAAACTTAAGATGAGCAACAGTATTAAAACAATAATAGAGGTAATTGTTATAACAATCCCTCTGAGAATTTTCCTTTTATTAAATTTCAGTTTCAAATTTCTGTGATTTATACAAATATACAATAGTTTTAGTAATGTGAAAAAATTCACGAATAATGAGCGGATTGTATACTCTAAATCTTTAGAGCTTGAATTTTAATGAGTTTTAGCATGATTAAATTATTTTTGAGTGAAGTTTTTGAAGACCTCCACTTCAGTTAAGCAAGATTTTTGCCAACTGTAGTCTTTTTACGTTAATAATGCCTTTTTATGGTATCTTTAAAAAACAAAAACCCGCTCAAAATGAACAGGTTTTTGCATTGATGTATGCTTTGGATGTTTTAAATATTATGGAATATTTAAAAGTGAATAGGTTTTCAGATGTTAGTTGAGTTACAACCAGAGCACACATCTGATGGAGATTCAATTCATAGAGTAAATATATTTAGAGATTTTTTATTCTTGGTTATTCTTGCCATTTTACTTCCTCACCTTGTGGAGCAGCTCCGCCGTTTGCAGGAGTTATTGGAGCTTTCTCCTGATTGATGTGGTAAATATAAGATGCTATTTTTTCTGCGTCTCTTCCTGTAATGGTTCCTTCTTTAATGAAAGGTCTCATGGTAGGATTGTTCGGAGAACCATTTTCCAGCATCCAGAAAACATTTTTAAATAAACTTTTTTCTTTAATGTTAATCCAGTGGTTATCGGTTAAGTTAGGACCAATTCCGCCTTTACCTCCATCTCCGTGGCATGTTACACAATTGGTTTTGAACAGCTGTTCTCCTTCTGCTACGTAATCTGCACTGTATTTTGCAGTTTCTAGATTAATGGCAGGAGCACTTTTTTCATACTCTTCTATGGAAGCCAGCTGAACTTTAGTTTCTTTATCGTACTCAACTTCCGGATGTGCATAATCTGTGAAAGCAAATGCAACCATGTACACTACACAAAAGATAATTCCAAAATAAAAGAGACCGATCCACCATTTTGGTAAAGAATTGTCGAGTTCCGTAATTCCGTCGAACCCATGGTCTATTAAAATGTCCTTTTCTTCAGATTGAGACTGTTTTTTGAAAGCCGAATTCCAAAGTGTCTGGAAATAAGATTTATTTTTATCTGTTAGAAATGCCTGTTTTTCTGCTTCGGTAAGTCTTTGGAATCTTTCATTTTCTACCAGATCTCCAATAGAATTCATAATGAGCAGCAAAATCGTAATGATTATTAAAAGTGCCCAAAAGAAAGGGGTGGAGAAATAATTGGAGTCTGAGGCAAACATTTCGAATGCCATAATGGTAATTCCTATTGTTAAAGCAATATATATAGATATGGGAGTTCTTGTTTTCATCTCGAAAAGTTTTTAAAATTAATCTACACTTGCTGTTTTAATCTCAGTGGTTTTAATATCTGTTCCTAGTCTTTGCAGATAGGCAATCATGGCGATAATTTCACGTTGTTCCAATGGTACAAACTTGTCGCCTTTGGTAAGTTTATCTTTTTCAACCTGAGTTTTTACGTCTGCCGCTTCAGAATAAATTCTTTTAACGATGGCTTTAGACTGATTGTCTGCCCACTGATTTGCGGAATCTATCTGTGCTTTAGTATAAGGAACATCGAAGGTGTTTTTCATCAACATCAGCTTATCCGTCATTTGTGAACGATCCAGTTTATTGGTAATTAACCAAGGGAAACGTGGCATGATTGATCCTGCTGAAGTAATTCTTGGGTTGTACATGTGTTTAAAGTGCCAAGAATCTGGGTTTCTTCCTCCTTCTCTGTGCAAATCTGGTCCTGTTCTTTTAGATCCCCAAAGGAAAGGTCTGTCGTAAATGAATTCCCCTGCTTTAGAATACTGTCCGTTTTTACCATCGAATCTGTTTACTTCATCACGGAACGGACGAATCATTTGTGAATGGCAAGCATTACAGCCTTCTCGTATGTAAAGATCTCTTCCTTCCAATTCTAGCGGAGTGTAAGGTTTTACAGCTGATATTGTTGGTAGATTGCTTTTTACTGTTAGAGTAGGAACAATTTCTACTAATCCACCAATAGCAACTGCTACGAATGCTAATATTGATAATAGCTGAGGTGTTCTTTCTAACCAAAGGTGTACGCCTTCTCCTTGTTTTCTTGCAGTTCCGATATTTGCTAAAGCTGGTGCTTCTGCCGGAACATTTTTCTGGAATGATCCTGCTTTAATAGTTTTTACAACATTTATTACCATTAAAATTGCTCCACTTAAATAAAACAGACCTCCAACAAATCTCATTTTAAAGTAAGGAATAACAGCAGTTACTGTATCTAGCCAGTTTTTCCACAATAAAGTTCCGTCCGGATTAAACTGTTTCCACATCAAGCCCTGTGTAAATCCTGAAATGTACATTGGGACTGCATAGAAAATAATTCCTAAAGTTCCCAGCCAGAAATGCCAGTTAGCCAATTTTACAGACCATAGTTTTGTTCTCCACATCACAGGGATAAGGTAATATATAACACCGAATGCCATAAATCCGTTCCAGCCTAAAGCTCCTAAGTGAACGTGTCCAATTACCCAGTCTGTGTAATGCCCAATTTTATTTAAAGATTTTGTAGCTAATAATGGACCTTCAAATGTTGCCATACCGTAGCAAGTAACAGCTACTACAAAGAATTTTAGGATAGGATTATCTCTTACTTTGTCCCAAGCTCCTCTTAACGTTAGCAGTCCGTTCAGCATTCCTCCCCAAGACGGTGCAATAAGCATAATAGAGAAACCAGTTCCTACTGCCTGTGCCCAAGCTGGTAAAGCAGTATATTGAAGGTGGTGAGGTCCTGCCCAAAGATAAACGAAGATTAAAGACCAAAAGTGAATGATAGAAAGTTTGTAAGAGAAAACGGGTCTGTTTGCTGCTTTAGGCATAAAATAATACATTAATCCTAAAACTGGTGTTGTTAAAACAAAAGCAACCGCGTTGTGTCCGTACCACCATTGTACCAAAGCATCTTTTACTCCTGCATATGCAGAATAAGACTTCCAGCTTGTAAAAGATAGAGGAACTTCTAAATTGTTGAAGATATGGAGCATTGCAACAGCAATCCAAGTTGCGATATAGAACCAAATCGCTACATATAAATGACGTACCCTTCTTTTGGCAATGGTTCCAAACATATTGATTCCGAAAATAACCCAAGAAAAAGTTATTAAAATATCAATAGGCCACTCGTGTTCTGCATATTCTTTAGAAGTGTTAATTCCCATTAAGAATGTAATTACTACAGAAATAATCATAATTTGCCAACTCCAGAAATGAATCCAAGACAGTGTATCGCTATACATTCTTGTTTTCAAAAGTCTTTGCATGCTGTAATAAGCACCACAATAGAAAGAGTTGCAGACAAAAGCGAAGATTACAGCACTGGTATGAAGCATTCTGATTCTTCCGAAGCCCAAAGCCCCTTGGGAATTAATTAATCCCTGAATATTTCCACTTCGTAAACTTTGGATAGTTGTATCATCAGTTCCAAATAAAAACTCAGGTAATTCTGGATAAAATAGCATTAAAGCTGCTGTTAATCCTAAAAGAAAACCAATAATTCCAAATACAATGGTTGCGTAAAGGAATGCTCTGACAATATTATTGTCATAATTAAATTTTTGCGTCTCCATAACTTTTGTTTCTTGCAGCCAAAAATTATTTTCTTGAATTCTCCCTATTATAAACCTATATTAATAGAGGAAAAAATAAATATAATGCTGCTTGTCTAATATTTTCACAAAGGTATTTACTAACTTTGTCTGCAGCTATTAGATATACTTCTAAAATATACCGAAAACTACTAAAGCAATTTATGATGAAAATTTGTGGACAGAATATAAGGAAAATGAGGAGAGACAGAGATCTTACTCAAGAATATATGGCATTCGAAATGGGTATTTCACAGAAAGCTTATTCAGATATAGAAAACTCCAAAGTGAAAATCAATCTCGATATTCTTACAAAAATTTCAGATATACTAAAAATAAAACCTTCAGACATCTGCAGCATTTCTCATAAATGTGGTGCCAATGATTACGAAGAAAAATACAATGAATTGTTAGATTTTATGAAGAAGAATAATATTAATATGCCAGAAAACTTACGATAGAATTTCTTTTTTTAAATATTTATTATTGAATAACTATGAATTGTAATTGGTGGACTCTCACCAACTCAATGTTAATATGCCTTAATATCAATTCAGTGATACTTGAATTTGTTTAAAAATATTAAAAGAAGTTTTTCTCACCTTAAATCTGAGGCTGTCTCAAAAGGGCAGCCTCTTTTTTGTGCTGAGTTGAAAAAAAAACATTTTTAGGGTTTTGTTTTTATAAAAACTTTGAAAAACAAAGCTAAAAAAGTCAAAAAACAGTCTATTTCAGGCTGCTTTTGCCATTTTT
>NZ_JADQBD010000057.1:0-17349 GCF_017808115.1 Chryseobacterium sp. RR2-3-20
AATTTTGGCTAAAATTACAACCCTTACAACTATTCAGTTTTTGAATAGATTTATTTTTGATAGAAATATAAACAACCTAAAAATAAATCTCGTTTGATAGTGCACTACGAGTTATTTTAATAATCTTTTAATGGAAAAGAGATTTGTTTTTATATCCCTATTTTTTGCTATGAATTGTGTGGAAAGATTGAGATAAAATTATATGAATTTTATTTATTTAGAATTGTTTTAAATAAATAAAAACCACTTTTGGCTGATAAAAAACAGCTTTTTTTAGAGCTCTTTCGGTTTATCATCCTTATTTTTGCAAGTCAAGTAAAAAATCTCATGAAGAAACTCCAGGATATAATTATCTCAACCAGAACAATGGCTGTTCTGTTGCTGGTTTATGCGTTTTCTATGGCTTATGCAACATTTTTAGAAAACGATTACGGTACGCCAACTGCAAAAGCATTAATCTATGAAGCAAAATGGTTCGAACTTATTATGCTTCTGCTTATCATTAACTTTGTAGGGAACATTGGCAGATACAGGTTATGGAAAAGAGACAAATGGCCTGTTTTGGTTTTTCACCTTGCATTTATTCTCATTTTTGTTGGTGGTGCAATTACCCGATATATTAGTTTTGAAGGGCAAATGACCATTAGAGAAGGACAAACCAGCAACGAAATTGTTACCGATAAGAACTTTTTCAAAATTAAGATTGAAGAAAATGGTGACGCACTCGATTATCAGGATGTACCTTATTTAATGTCTCCACTTCATAAAGATTTTAATGCTACGTATGATTTTCATGATAAAAAAATCAAGGTTAAAACATTAGATTATGTTCAAAGAAAAAAAGACAGTCTTGTAGCAGATGCGAATGCGCCAGAATATCTTCATTTGGTTTCTACAGCGGAAATGGGAAGACAGAATATCTTCATTAAATCCGGAGAAGCAAAATCTATAAACGGAACGCTGGTTACTTTTAACCGTTCTATAGACGGAGCAGTAGAATTTAAGCAGGAAAACGGACAACTGATGATAAAAACTCCTGTTGATGCCAATTATATGACGATGGCAACTCAGGCGACAGGAACTACCAAAAAAGATGAATTTCAGCCTTTGGTTTTGAGAAGCTTATACAATATTAATGAACTTAAATTGGTAGTACCGGAAGGTTTAAAAAGAGGGAAACTAATTGCTGTAGAAGGTGATAGAAAAAAAGATCAGAATGTTCCGGATGCGATGACCATTGAGATTGAAGGTCCTAAAACCAAACAAATCGTAGAACTTTCTGTTGAAAAAGGAAATCCAAACGCCTTTAAGCAGGTTACCATGGATGGTTTGAATATTATGGTTGGATTTGGACCGAAAGTTTATAATACGCCATTTGCCATAAAATTAGATGATTTCGTGATGGAAACTTATCCCGGAAGTTCTTCTCCAAGTGCTTATGAAAGTCACGTTAAAATTATAGACGAAGGCAAGCAAATTCCTTATAAAATCTACATGAATCACGTTTTAGACTATAAAGGATACCGTTTCTTTCAGGCGAGTTTTACTCCAGACAGAATGGGAACATTGTTATCTGTAAATCACGATTATTGGGGAACTTTAATTTCTTACATAGGATATACATTGTTATTCGGAGGAATGTTTTTTATGTTCTTTTGGAAAGGAACTCACTTTTGGAAACTCAATAAAATGCTGAAAGACATCAATAAAAAGAAAACTGCTGCAATTCTTCTTCTTTTGTTAAGTTTTGGTTTAAATGCTCAAAAAATTGAAACCCACGGAAAAACAGACGGAAGCAGAGAGAACGTACATTTAACGGAAGATGAGCACAATCATGCCGCAGAAGTATCGCAGCCCCAGCAAAATTCTCTTGCGACACCTTTAACGAAAATGAGAATGATTTCTCCTGACGAAATTATTGCTCAAAATAAAATCAGCCAAGAGCATGCAGATAAATTTGGATACCTTTTGGTACAGAATATTGAAGGGAGAATTGTACCGATTAATACTGAAGCTTTAGATGTTTTAAGAAAGCTTTATCAAAGAGATAAATTTAAAGGTTCAGACGGTAAATATTTAACGGCGGAACAATGGTTTATTTCTGTAAATACAGATACTCCAAGCTGGACCATGGTTCCATTGATTAAAATTGATGCTAAAGGTGGAAAGGATCTTTTGAAAAAGACTAAAGCTAATGAAGATGGATATACATCTTTAATGAACCTTTTCCCTGCAGATAAAAACGGTAATCTTGCCTATATTTTGGAGTCTGATTATAACACAGCGTTTCGAAAAAAACCGGCTGAACAATCTGAATATGACAAGCAGGTTATTAAAATAAACGAAAAAGTACAGATTTTCAATGGATTTTTCAGCGGGCAGTTTCTGAGAATTGTTCCTGTGAAAAATGATCCCAATCACCGATGGAATTCTTGGTTAGATGCTAATATGGAACCGGATTTGGAATCTCAAAAAGTAATGGGACCTTATTTTGCTGAAGTTATTCAGGCCCAGAAATCCGGAAACTGGAGCAAAGCAGATATTGAGCTTAAAAAGCTTTCGGATTATCAGCAGAAATGGGGTAAAGCTGTAGTGCCTTCTCAATCGAAAATTGATTTGGAAGTTTTTATGAATAAAACCGACATCAATTTTAAGCTTCTAATTTTTTATACTTTAGTAGGAGGTTTACTGTTAATCCTTGGTTTTATTGAATTGTTCAAACCTAATAAAATTCTTAATACAATAATCAGAGTTCTTATTTATATAGGAATTATTGGCTATATATTCCATTTCTTGGGTTTGATAGGGAGATGGTATATCTCAGGTCACGCACCTTGGAGTAATGGTTACGAAGCAATTATTTTTATTTCCTGGGTTGGGATTACAGCAGGTTTGCTTTTCTATTTCGGGTTTGGTAAAAATAAAAATACATCTGCAGACGCACAATCGGCACAGTTGCCTAAGAAATTATTCGGAACTAAAAATAATGCTAATGCATTAATTCCTGCAGCAGGATATATGGTTGCAGTAATTATGATGGGATTTGCACATGGTGCATCTTCATTAGATCCTCAGATTACTCCTTTGGTGCCGGTTTTAAAATCTTATTGGCTTATTGTACACGTAGCAATTATTATTTCAAGTTATGGTTTTTTCTCATTATCCATGATTATTGCAGTAATTTCTTTGGTGTTCTATATTATTGCAGATAAAAAATTATTCAAACTTCATAACGATACTACCTTAAAAGAATTGGCTATCGTTTCGGAAATGTCTACAACAATTGGTCTTTTTGCATTAACAGTAGGAACCTTTTTGGGAGGAATTTGGGCAAATGAATCTTGGGGAAGATACTGGAGTTGGGATCCTAAAGAAACTTGGGCATTTATCTCGGTAATGATTTATGCTTTCGTTCTACACATGAGATTGGTTCCGGGATTGAGAAGCAGATGGGCATTTCATGTAGCAACGATGTTCTCTTTCTGTTCTATGCTAATGACGTATGTTGGAGTTAATTATTATTTAACAGGACTACACTCTTATGCAGCGGGAGATCCTGTTCCAATTCCGGCTTGGGTGTATATTGGTTTTTCTACAATGCTTATTTTGGCTATTGCTTCTTACTTTAAGTTTGTAGCTTTAAAGAAGAAATAAAATAAAATTTAAATATTTTAAAATTCCTGAAAATTAATTTTCAGGAATTTTTTTATTCCATTAATTAGATTTTAAATTCAATATTCAAAAATTATATATATCTTTATGATATCAAAATAATATCATTTTAAAAATTATAATTATGGAAAAAGTTTTAAAGCCTATGTCTGGCTATTTAGCACTTGTCATCAGTTTATTACTGCTTGCTTTTTGTGTTTACCTATTTATTATTGGGGTAGACGACAGAATTGATAATAACATTACTTATCTTATACTGTCTTTTGTCTGCCTATTTGTTACCTTTTTCTTTATGAAAGGTTTAATGATTATTCAGCCAAATCACTCCAGAGTACTGAATTTTTTCGGAAAATATGTAGGAACAGTAAAGGAAAACGGATTGTTTTTTATTAATCCATTATATTCCTCTCAAAAAATGTCCTTGCGTTCAGAAAATTTGCAGGGACAGACATTAAAAGTAAATGATAAAATGGGAAATCCAATAGAAATTGCCGTAGTTATGGTCTGGAAAGTGGGAGATACCTACAAAGCAGCTTTTGATGTGGAAAAATATGCAGATTTTGTAAAGATGCAGAGTGAAGCAGCAGTCCGTCATTTGGCAATGAGTTTCCCTTACGATAATCTGGAAGACGATCATGCTCCGATCACTTTAAGAGAAGGTGGAGATAAAATTAATTCTATTCTAGAGCAGGAACTTACCGACAGACTTTCTAAGGCTGGAATTGTTATTCAGGAAGCAAGAATTTCCCACTTAGCGTATGCATCTGAAATTGCCGGAGCCATGCTTCAAAGACAACAGGCAACAGCGATTGTAGCTGCAAGAACAAAAATTGTGGAAGGAGCAGTAGGAATGGTAGATTTAGCTTTGAAAAAACTTTCTGAAGAAAATATTGTTGAACTGGACGATGAAAGAAAAGCAGCAATGGTGAGTAATCTAATGGTGGTTTTGTGTGGAGAAAAAGCTGCAACTCCGGTTCTTAATGCAGGAACTTTATATAACTAAAGCAGATTATTTCACTACATTTTGTATTGAAAATATATCAAAGCAAGAAGAAAACAAATGAAAATGAAATCAGAAAAAGCTCAGAACTCTTCAGAAAATAAATCTAAAAAATCTTTCGTAATAAGAATTGATGATTCTACCTACAAACTTCTGGAAAAATGGGCAAATGACGAATTCAGAAGCGTGAATGGACAAATTGAGTTTCTTCTCAATCAATCTCTTATCAATTCCGGAAGGAAAAAGAAAGAATAATCAACAGTAAAATTAATCTTTATATAAATAAAAAAAGCTGAGAAATTTCTCAGCTTTTTGCGTTCAATATTTCAATTGAATTAATCAAATATCCCCGTTAGGTAACCTGCAATAATGCTCCACGCATTTTTTCCCAGAAAATAGATAAGCGTAGAAGAAATAATTCCTTTTACTGTAAAAAATATAATTCCGCCAATTCCAAATTTCTTTACCAACCTTTTCCACCTTGAGCCTTTTTTTTCTTCAAGAGCGGGTTCGTCTATCGTCTTCTTATTTTCCATTTCTGAAATTCAAATGATTACCTTACAAAGATAAGCATGTTTATAATTAGTCCAAATAAAATGAGTGCAAAAAAAATAAAATTTTTAGGTTGGCAATATTTTTTTATCTTAGGCAAAACGAAAAGTTAAAATTGTATGTCAAAAAAAACCAAAGATTTTGGAATTGAAAAATCACTAAAAAATTTAGGAATTAAAGATGACAATAAAGGAACTTCTACCGGAGGAAAATTCTTTGCATCAGGAAAATCTATAGAGAGTTATTCTCCGGCAGACGGTAAGCTCATTGCCAAGGTAAAACTTTCGGGAGAGAAAGATTATGATAAAGTAATAGAAACCGCACAAAAAGCATTTTTAGAATTCAGAACTATTCCTGCTCCAAAAAGAGGAGAAATCGTAAGACAGTTAGGTCTTAAACTGAGAGAATATAAAGATGATCTTGGTAAATTGGTTTCTTATGAAATGGGAAAATCTTTACAGGAAGGTTTGGGAGAAGTGCAGGAAATGATCGATATATGCGATTTTGCAGTAGGTCTTTCCAGACAGCTTCACGGTTATACCATGCATTCTGAAAGACCAGGACACAGAATGTACGAGCAATATCATCCTTTGGGAATTGTAGGCATTATAACAGCATTTAATTTTCCGGTTGCGGTTTGGGCGTGGAATACCGCTTTGGCGTGGATCTGTGGAAATGTTACCATCTGGAAACCATCAGAAAAAACACCTCTTTGTGCAGTCGCTTGTCAGAATATTATGAGCGAAGTTCTTAAAGATAATAATCTTTCTGAAGGAATATCGAGTGTTTTGGTTGCCGATCACGAAATAGGACAAAAATTGGTAGATGATAAACGTGTTGCTTTAATTTCGTTTACAGGATCTACAAAAGTAGGAAGAAAAGTTTCTTCTAAAGTGGCTGAAAGATTCGGGAAATCTATCCTTGAACTTGGCGGAAACAACGCAATTATCATTTCTAAGGATGCAGATCTGGATATGTCTATTATCGGAGCAGTTTTCGGAGCGGTAGGAACAGCAGGACAGAGATGCACATCTACTAGAAGATTAATAATTCATGAAAGTGTTTACGATGAAGTGAAAAACAGACTGGTAAAAGCTTACGGACAACTTAAAATAGGAAATCCTCTTGATGAAAGCAATCACGTTGGACCGCTTATTGATACCGATGCCGTAAAACAGTACGAAAATTCTATTGAAAAATGTAAAGCCGAAGGCGGAAATTTTGTAGTTGAAGGCGGAGTTTTATCAGGAAAAGGCTACGAGTCTGGCTGTTATGTTAAACCATGCATTGCGGAGGTTAAAAATTCTTATGAAATCGTACAACACGAAACTTTCGCTCCTATTTTATATCTCATTAAATATTCTTCGTTGGATGAAGCAATTGCAATACAGAATGATGTGCCGCAAGGTTTATCTTCTGCAATCATGACGCAAAATCTAAGAGAAGCAGAATTATTCCTTTCTCATGCAGGTTCAGATTGCGGAATTGCAAACGTAAATATTGGTACATCGGGTGCAGAAATCGGTGGTGCTTTTGGTGGTGAAAAAGAAACCGGAGGCGGTAGAGAATCTGGTTCGGATGTTTGGAAATATTATATGAGAAGACAAACAAATACCATCAATTACACAACCAATCTTCCTTTGGCACAGGGAATTAAATTTGATTTGTAAAAACATGTAAATCAGAAAAATAGAGATTTTTAAAAATGACTGAACGTTAATTTTCAGTATTATTTCTAAATTTATTCATTTCATCAAACTTCAATCACAATTATGGACAATACACTAGAAATTCATACAAATAAAATAAAAGAAACCGTAGGAAAACACGTTTTAGCAGACGGGTTCGATTTCGTGATGGATATTGAAAACTCGCAAGGATCTTGGATTCACGATTCAATTTCCGGAAAAAATTATCTGGATATGTTTTCGATGTTCGGTTCTGCGTCTATTGGCTACAATCATCCTTATTTGCTCGAAAAATCGGAATGGTTGGGGAAAATGGCAGTTAACAAACCAACTTTGGCAGATGTTTATCCTAAAGAATATGCAGATTTTCTGGAAGTTTTCGAAAGGGTAGTTTTACCAAAAGAATTGCAGCTTGCATTTTTTATTGAAGGTGGAGCTTTAGCGGTTGAAAACGCAATGAAGGCGTGTTTCGACTGGAAAACAAGAAAAAACTTCGAAAAAGGCATTGATTTGGAAGCCGGAATTTGTATTCATTTCAGACAGGCATTTCATGGAAGAAGTGGTTATACTTTAAGCTTAACAAATACTTCAGATCCTAGAAAATATCAGTATTTCCCAATGTTTGAATGGCCTAGAATCCTTAATCCTAAATTAACTTTCCCTATTACGGAAGAAAATCTTGAGGAAACCATTAAAAACGAAAATTTAGCTCTTATTCAGATTACCGAAGCTATTCTTTCTCACCCTAATCAGGTAGCATGTATTATTATTGAACCAATTCAGGCTGAAGGCGGCGATAATCATTTCAGAGATGAATTTTTCCAGGGATTAAGAAATATTTGTGATGAGCATGAAGTCCTTTTAATTTTCGATGAAGTACAGACCGGAATAGGAATTACGGGCAAAATGTGGGCATTCGAACATTTGAGTGTGAAGCCTGATATTATTTCTTTTGGTAAAAAAACGCAGGTATGTGGCGTTTTAGCCAACAGAGAAAAGTTTGATGAAGTTCCGGATAATGTTTTTAGAGAAAGTTCCAGAATAAATTCAACATTTGGAGGGAATTTTATCGATATGCTCCGATTTCAGCTTGTAATGGAAGTAATAGAAAAAGAAAACCTTTTAGAAAATGTTCAGATTGTTGGCGATTACCTTTTGGACGGACTGAAAAATCTTGCACAGAAATATCCTGAAAAACTTTCTAACGCACGTGGAAAAGGCTTAATGTGTGCCATAGATTTGCCTTCGGGTGAGCAAAGAGACAGATTACGAAATGTGCTGTACGAAGATCAATTAATTCTTTTAGGTTGTGGAGATCAGTCAGTTAGATTCAGACCGCATCTTAATGTAACCAAAGAGGAAATTCAGATTGCTTTAGATAAAATTGAAAATAATATTAATAAAATTTAAAACTTCTCAATTTGGAATTTTTAAAAAAACTTTCTATATTTAGATACTCAAAATGTAAAGAATATGGATACAAATACGAGAGTGTCGGTTTTTGAAAGCGACAAACCTGCTGAAATTCAACTTATTAAATCTAAGTTAGATGATGCACAAATAGCTACCGATGTAGAAAATAATTATCTAACTTTTACAACTACTCCTACGGCAACTTCGCTGAAAGTGATGGTAAATCTTAAAGATGAAAAAAAAGCTTTTGAGATTATTGATGCCTATCTTCAGCAAAATGAAAATTAATTTAATTAAAAACAATTTCATAATTTTAAATTTTACTACTTCAGAAACCGAAAGTTATATCAGCTTTCGGTTTTTTTTTGTGAAGGAAGGATGTAGTGCCTTTGGCATTAATTGTGTTGATACCATTTTTTTTTAAAGATTTCAATAAATTTTTTCATGACCGATAATAATGTAATTACCTTTAGAAAAGCCCATTCTCAGGATATTGATGATATATGGAAAATAATTCAGCAGGCAATAGAAAGAAGAAAAAAAGACGGAAGTACCCAATGGCAGAATGGTTATCCCAACAGACAGACCATTGAAAGAGATGTTGAAAAAGATTTTGCTTACGTTTTATTGGTAGACCATCAAATAGCGGTATATAGTGCCCTTATCATTAATGATGAACCTGCATACAGTAAAATCGACGGGAAATGGCTCAGTGAGGGAGATTTTGTAGTTGTGCACAGGGTCGCGGTAGATAATAATTTTGCCGGAAAAGGTTTAGTTAAGATTTTATTTGAAAAGATTGAAGAATTTGCAGTTTCTCAAAAAATCAACAGTATTAAAGTAGATACTAATTATGATAATATGGCTATGCTGAAGATTTTAGAGTCTAAAGGATATACTTATTGTGGAGAAGTTATGCTTGCTGATGGAATGAGAAAAGCATTTGAGAAATTAATTTTTTAAAAACCTTCAAGTAGTATTATTGATTGTGAAATAAAGAATTATTTATAAACTCTATTAAGTTTGTTCGTTTTGTTCCGAACTAATCAATAATTTTGAACCAAATTCAAACTGATGAAGCAAACTTTAGAGGTAGATGAAAAAATTTTTCAGGAAGCCGTGAGATTTTACGGAAATATTTTTAATCTTCCACCATTAGCATCAAAGATTTATTCTTATCTAATTTTCGATTTTAATAAAGTCGGAATTACTTTTGATGAGTTTGTAGAAGTTTTTTCGGCAAGTAAAAGTTCTGTTTCTACGAGTATTTGTCTGCTTCTTAATATACAGCTGATTGTTGATCTTAATAAAATAGACCAAAGAAAAAGATATTTTTTTGCCAATGATGATTATAAAAAAATAAGATTCGAAAAAATTGTTCAGAAAATGAAAGATGAACTTAAACTGATGGATGAGCTCAAAAAATTCAGAAAAATAGACCATAACGAAGTGGATGAAAAAAATGAAGCCTACCAAGAACTATTAAATAAAAGTATAATTAATATTCAGGAATCTCTTAATAAACTATAATATGAAAAATAAACTTATTTTATTTTCTGCCGGAGCAGTAATGCTTACCGCGTGTAAAAAAGAAGCTCCAAAACAAGATGGTCCAAAACCATTTCCGGTAGTGGCTGTAGAAAATAAAAATATTGTGGGATACGATACTTATCCTGCAACTATTGAAGGGAGAATAAACAATGATGTAAGAGCTAAAATTCAGGGATATATTACTCAGGTTTTGGTGGATGAAGGTCAGTTTGTTACCAAAGGACAACCTTTATTCAGACTGGAAACCAATACTCTTAATGAAACTGCAGCCGCATCCAAAGCCGGAATTGCAGCGGCAGAATCTAATATCGCAGCCGCTCAGGCTCAGGTAAATGCTGCAATGGTTGAAGTGAATAAGCTTAAACCATTGGTTCAGAAAAATATCATCAGTAATGTGCAGCTTCAGACAGCTCAGGCAAACCTGGTTCGTGCACAGGCTGGTTTACAGCAGGCTGCTGCGGCAAAAAAACAAGCGGTTGCTACTTATAAAGGTGTTGAAGCCAATATCGACTATTCTGTTATTCGTGCTCCAATTTCAGGAGTTATCGGAAAACTGCCATTAAAAGTGGGAAGTCTTGTTGGGCCTACAGATCAGACTCCGCTTACAACGATTTCAGATACCTCAGAAATATTTGCCTATTTTTCTATGAACGAAAAATCTTATTTCGACTTTTTAGAAAAATCAAAAGGGGCAAATGTTCCAGAAAAGATTAAAAATCTTCCTATGGTAGAACTGCAACTGGCTAATGGAAGTATTTATCCTGAAAAAGGTAGAATTGAAGCGATTACAGGATCTATAGATCAAACCACAGGAACTATTCAGTTTAGAGTTGTATTCAAAAATTCACAAAAGCTTTTAAGCAACGGAAACAGCGGTACTATTAGATTTCCAAAATATTTTGATAATGTTTTGGTTGTTCCCGAGAGTGCTACTTACGAACAGCAGGGAATTGTTTATGTATATAAAGTAGATAAAGATACTGCTAAAAATGTAGTAGTGGATGTAATCGACCGAATTGATAATATGGCACTTCTAAAATCCGGGGTTAAAAAAGGTGAGAAAATTATTGCTGCAGGAACAGGGAATATAAAACCCGGAACGGCTGTAATTCCTAAACCTATAAGTATGGATAGTCTTGTTCAATCTGTAAAACCGAAATTTTAATATGATAAAAAAGTTTATTAACAGACCGGTTTTATCCACTGTAATTTCCATTCTCATCGTTATTTTGGGAGTTTTGGGGCTTACTTCACTTCCTGTTACTCAATATCCGGACATCGCACCGCCAACGGTAAGTGTAAGAGCCAATTATACTGGTGCGAATGCGGAAACTGTAATGAAAAGTGTTGTGGTTCCTTTAGAAGAACAGATTAATGGAGTGGAAGGGATGGATTACATTACTTCAACTGCTGGAAATGATGGTTCGGCACAAATTCAAGTATTTTTTAAGCAGGGAATAGATCCCGATATTGCTGCGGTAAATGTTCAGAACCGTGTATCGAGAGCGAGTCCTCTTTTACCAAGTGAAGTTACGCGTTCTGGTGTTGTAACACAGAAACAGCAGACCAGTGCATTAATGTATCTTTCTTTCTATTCTGAAAATAAAAATATTGATGACGTTTATCTTCAGAACTTTCTGAATATTAATGTTATTCCGAATCTTCAGAGAATTAATGGAGTTGGTGAAGCCAATGTATTTGGTGGAAAAAACTATTCAATGAGAGTTTGGCTCGATCCTGCAAAGTTAGCAGCTTACGGAATTACGCCTACAGATGTTACTACTGCTATCAACGAGCAGAGTAGAGAAGCTGCAGCAGGTTCTTTGGGACAAAACAGCGGAAGTGCTTTTGAATATATCATTAAATATGTTGGTAAATTCAGCGATAAGGAACAATATGATAATATTATTGTAAAAGCTTTACCAGACGGACAGAATTTAATGCTGAAAGATGTTGCAAAGGTAGAATTGGGCGGACTTTCCTATTCAGGTGTTGGTGAAAACGGAAATAATCCATCCATCAGTATGGGGATTTTTCAGACTCCGGGATCTAACGCTCAGGAAATTATCGAAAAAATTAAAGCTCAGCTTAAAGCCAACGAAAGCACTTATCCAGAAGGTGTAAAATATACCTTTAACTTCGATACCAACGAGTTTTTGGATGCCTCCATCGAAAAAGTTATTCACACCTTAATAGAAGCATTTATCCTAGTATTTATCGTGGTGTATATATTCTTGCAGGATTTCCGATCAACATTAATTCCTGCGATAGCAGTTCCGGTATCTATTGTGGGAACATTTTTCTTCCTGAATTTATTTGGATATTCATTAAACCTCTTAACCTTATTCGCATTGGTATTGGCAATCGGTATTGTGGTGGATGATGCGATTGTTGTTGTGGAAGCAGTTCATGCCAAAATGGAAAACGGAATTTCGAATGCTAAAAAAGCAACTATCGAAGCAATGGATGAGATTACCGGAGCAATTATATCAATTACACTGGTTATGGCAGCGGTATTTATTCCGGTTACTTTCATTACGGGTCCAACTGGTGTTTTTTACCAGCAGTTTGGTATTACGTTAATTATTGCTATTGTAATTTCAGCGATTAATGCATTAACATTAAGTCCGGTTTTGTGTTCATTATTTTTAAAGCCCCATGATGCTCATCACGAAGATTATAAAAATAAAAATTTCATTCAGAAGTTCTTCTATAAGTTTAATATCGCTTTTAGAACCATAACTGAACGTTATGCTAAAGGATTTACTTTTCTCATTAAACATAAATGGGTTACTCTAATCATTTTTGCAATTACAGGCGGAATTATCTTCTGGACAAGTTCAACTATGAAAAAAGGTTTCGTTCCTACAGAAGACCGCGGAATTATCTTTACAGATGTTCAGCTTCCACCGGGAGCGTCGATGGAAAGAACCTATAATGTCTTGAAAACTCTTCAGGCAAATGCATTAAAAATTCCGGGAATTCAGAATGTAACGATCTCTACAGGACGAGGATTATTGTCTGGAAACGGAAGTAATAACGGTCTTGCCTTTGTTAAACTAAAACCTTTTAATGACAGAAAAGGAGAAGGTTTATCTTCAGAAGAAATTACTAAAAAACTTTTTGGATTGGTAGGGAAAGTTCCGGATGCCAAAGTGGTGTTTTTTCAACCGCCAAGTGTTCCGGGATTTGGTAACAGTGCCGGTTTTGAAATGGTTTTGCTTGATAAAGCAGGGGGAGATTTTTCTGAACTCGATCAAAAAACCAATGAACTGATTGGTAACTTGATGAAAAGACCAGAAATAGAATTTGCTCAAACTTCATTTAATACAAAATATCCGCAATATCAAATGGAGATTAATGTTCCTTTAGCCAAACAAAAAGGCATTTCTGTAAATTCTATTTTAGAAACAATGCAGGGATATATTGGAGGAATTTACAGTGCAGATTTTACCAAATACGGAAAACAGTTTAGAGTAATGGTTCAGGCATTGCCAGAAAACAGAGAAAACGCCGAAAGCTTGAATCAGTTGTATGTAAAAACAAATCAAGGTGCAATGGCACCAATTTCTCAGTTTGTAACTCTTAAAAAAACGTATGGACCACAGTCTGTAGGCAGATACAACTTATTTACATCTGTTAAGATTACAGGAGCCAACGCAGCTGGATACAGTTCCGGAGATGCAATTGCAGCAGTGCAGCAGGTTGCCGGAGAAACGCTGGATCAGAACTATTCGGTTGAATTTACTGGTTTATCCCGAGAAGAACTTGCTTCCGGATCTCAAACTGTACTTATTTTTGCATTGAGTTTGGTATTTGTTTACTTTATTTTGGCTGCACAGTACGAAAGTTATATTCTTCCTTTAACGGTTGTTATTTCGTTACCTTTAGGTGTAATGGGAGCATATTTTGGACAGAAAATAATGGGCTTGGAAAACAATATTTACTTTCAGATTGCATTAATTATGTTGGTGGGATTATTGGCAAAAAATGCCATTTTAATTGTTGAATTTGCCGTGCAGAGAAAGCATCATGGCGAAAGTATTGTAACTTCTGCTATCAATGCTTCTAAAGCGAGATTAAGACCTATTTTAATGACTTCTTTGGCTTTCATTTTCGGATTACTTCCATTGGTTTTAGCAAGCGGAATTGGAGCTGTTGGTAACAGATCTATTGCAACTGGAGCCGCTATTGGTTTGTTAATAGGAACTATTTTAGGCGTATTTGTAATTCCTGTTTTGTATGTTATTTTCCAGACTCTTCAGGAAAAAATAAAACCTATAAAACAAGAAGACATCAATCTAGCTGAATAAAAATCTTGAAGATTTAAAAATGAAAAATTTATCTATAATCATAAAAGGAACTGCTTTTTCTGTTTTAACATTGGCTGTATTGTCATCGTGTATGGTAAGGAAAGAATACGAAAGGCCACAAAATGCGGTTGACGAAAAACTTTACCGAACCGATATGCTTCCAAAAGACAGCATGAGCATCGGGAACGTTTCCTGGAAGGAAATTTTTACGGATCCTGTTCTTCAAAAACATATCGACAGAGCTTTAGAAAATAATCTCGATGTAAGAATTGCTGTACAGAATATTATTTCTGCAGAAGCTTATCTTAAACAGGCAAAAGCTGCATACGAACCCACTGTATCTGTTGGACCGAACTATACTTTTCAGACCCAGTCTATCAACACACAGTTTGGGCAAATTATTGGTGAAAGAAGATATGTAAACCAATTCGATATCACTGCTAGTATCGGTTGGGAAGCAGATATTTGGGGTAAACTGAAATCTCAGCAAAAGGCTCAGCTTGCAACTTATCTTGGGACTTTAGCTGCTCATAAAGCTGTAAAAAGTGATTTGGTTGCTTCGATTGCTTCGGCATATTTCCAACTGTTAACGTTTGATGATCAAAAAAAAATCATTCAGAAAACCATAAAATTACGTGAAGATAATTTAGAGACTACAAAAGCTTTAAAAGATGCTGGTGTTCTTACAGAAGTTGCCGTTCAGCAAAGTCAGGCTTTGGTTTATAACGCTAAATCTTTGCTTATTGATATTGATACCCAAATTTCTTTATTAGAAAATACAGTAAGCTTATTAATGGGAATTCCTTCTCAGAAAATAGAAAGAACGACTTTAGAATCTCAGAAAATACCAAATACTTTGGCGGTTGGTTTCCCGGTTAATTTACTTTCTAACCGTCCCGATGTGATGAGAGCTGAACTTAATCTGATGAATGCATTTGAGCTCACAAATGTTACTAGAGCACAATTTTATCCTACTTTGAGATTAACTGGAAGTGGAGGTGTACAGTCGGTAGATATCGATCATTTATTCAGTGTAAATTCACTGTTTGCGAATGTTGTTACAGGTTTGGCACAACCGGTATTAAACAGAAGACAGATAAAAACCAATTATGAAGTGAGTTTAGCCAATAAAGAAACGGCTTATCTTAATTTCAGAAAAACTATTTTGAATGCAGGAAAAGAAGTTTCGGACGCTATTAAAGTTTTTTCTGTACAGGATTCTTTTATTGATCTGAAGAAAAAAGAACTCCAATCATATCAAAAATCTGTTGATTTCTCTCAGGAGCTTGTTAACTACGGTATGGCAAATTACCTTGAAGTTCTGAATGCAAGTGTAAATTCTTTAAATGCAGAACTCAATATTTCTAACGCTGAGTACAATAAAATGAGAGCAGCAGTAAAATTGTATCAAGCTTTAGGAGGTGGCTGGAAGTAAAATAGTTAGTTATTGATATATTTAATCTTGTTAAAACGTGTATCGCTCGTTCGGTGCACGTTTTTCTTATACAGAAATTGGCAGATAGCAGATAAATACTTACATTTGCAAAACTGAAAAATTGGGGAATTAGCTCATCTGGCTAGAGCGTTAGACTGGCAGTCTAAAGGTGACGGGTTCGATCCCCGTATTCTCCACTTAACTATCTAATAATCAAATGTTTACATTTGATTATTTTTTTTAAAATTCTTTTTACTTTTTACATTAGTTCTAGGCATTAGATTGAAATTTTATTTTTCATAATTTAAAAATACGTCTACTAAAAGCTGACTTTATAAGTGGTTTTTATTTATATTGGCAAATAAATATCACTACTATTGATAAGAATACATAAATCTCACTTCATACCTTTGTCAAAAATTTCTGCCATAGAAAATGGGTTTACACAAATCATCATTTAAGTGAGTATGTGAAATTATCCATTGCAACTCCCTGCAAAGGACTGCTGTTAAAAAAACTTAATGTACACTAAAAAAAGAATTGTGTAAATTGATGTTGAAAATTAAAGAAGAAATTTTAAATTTAACCCGTAGTGCATTATACAAAAGGTTACTCATAACACGAAAATTACGTATATTGTATTGACTACCAATATAATACATTATGAATAACCTATATTCAATTTACGATTTTATTTTAAATGAATTAAGAAAATTAACCATCAAAGAAAATTTTTATTTCAAACCAATTAAACCAAAATTGTCGGATTTAGAACTCATTGCAATAAATATTTCTGCGGAATATTTATCAATAGATTCAGAACATCAGCTGTTTAGATACCTCTCCAATTCAAAATTGAACGGAATGGTCGAAAGAACTGTTTACAATCGTAGAAGAAGGAAATTATTTCTTCATATTGAACATATTAGAAAATTTATGGTGGCTGAGTTTAATGACATTGAAAAAGTTTTTATTGTAGATTCCATGCCTTTGGAAATTTGTAAAAATGTACGAGCAAATCGCTCCAAAATTTGTAAAGAAAGTGAATTTTCATTTCCGAGCAGAGGCTACTGCGCTTCGCAGTCCAGTTATTATTACGGATAAAAACTGCATGCAATATATTCTGTTTCCGGGGTATTCCAGAGTTTTGATATTTCTACAGCAAGCATTCATGACATTCATTTTTTGCAGGATATCGAGCATCAAATGAATAATTGTATATTAATCGGAGACAGGGGCTATTTGTCCGCTCAAGTACAAACCGATTTGTTCAATTATGCGAATATAAAACTTGACACACCGATGAGAAGCAATCAAAAAAATTATCAAAAACAGAAATATACTTTCAGAAAATCCAGAAAAAGAATTGAGAGTTTAGTCTCACAACTTTGTGACCATTTTAAAATCAGAAACAATTACGCAAAATCTTTTAATGGTTTTAAAACAAGGATAACAGCTTTAACTTCCATTCAGTTTGTAAATGTTTTTGTTTTCAATAGAAAAATGAATAGAATTAAACTTTGAAAAAATATTTTATTTCAACTTTTATAAAATTATATAAAGCATGTAATCTTCCCCAAAAACTGGATCATTTAAAATTATAGTTTTTAAATTTGGAAGAGAATAAAACAGAGTAAATTTACAGAAGTTCAGATCATCAAGATTTTGTCTGAACAAAACGCGGGGAAATCCGTTAATGATATTTGCCGTGAGCATGGGATTAGC
>NZ_JADQBD010000058.1:0-17324 GCF_017808115.1 Chryseobacterium sp. RR2-3-20
ATCAAGGGGTTCTTTTTTGAAATTAAATGTAAAGCTAAATGTAAAATAGGTATTTAGGCTGTTTCTATTTTTAATAATTTTTATTTAGGACAGTATTGAGATAAATTAATTTGTGCATTAGTAGGATTACTCGTATATGTTACCTGTGAAAAAACAAATCCACTGATTAATACTAACAGCAAAAAGACATGTTTTTGTAAAGTTTTATAAATTTTTATTTTCATTGATTATAATGTATTAGACCGCTCAAAACTAAATGAGCGGAAATGTAAAAAAATATGCAATTATAGCTATCATATCATGGGAGGCGGTCTCACAGAAAAGACCTGAGAAAAACAAAAATCTAAAGACTTATTGTTATAGAATGTATATTTCTGTTGATGAATAAAATCCAAGGCTGATTTTATCATATATTGATTTTGAACAGAATTTATTTTAGAAAGATCGTGTTGATTTTGGTTTGGAACAACATAATCTATATTGATACGAGATGAAGCAATAAATTCTTCCGAAGAAGGAAAAACCTTAATATTTTTTAAGTTGAAAAATCCTTTTCGGGACTCATAATCAGCAATCTTATTTTTGATTTCCTTTAAAACCTCAAGCTCCTTTTTTTTATTTCCTTTGGCTATTTTGCTTTTAAAATCTTTAGATTCTCTTTCTATTTTTTTTGATGAGGCAATCAATAAAGTCTCACCATCATTCGGCTTTTTTATAGTAATATTCGCATCCTGAAGAATAATCTTATTGTTATTTACCTGCTGATTAAAACCTTTATCTGTAGAATAGATTTCAGCACCTCCTTTGATGACAAATACTGGAGATTGAAAAGTTCCAATACCCTCTTGCGCATTCGCAATATTATTAAAAAAGAATAAAAACCCTAATACCAACGTGCAGAAAGACTTCAAACCCAAGTCAAGGAATGATTTATTTTTGTTAATATTGGGATATTGTAGTATTTTATTCAATGGTTAAATAATATGTTTGCAAAGATAAAAATTTAATCCCAACCTAACATTACCACATCATTAACTTATTGCATTAAATCTCAATTTTTAAGGCAAAATATTAATTATTTAATAAAAATGATATATTTTTTTGTTAGATTATTTCTAAAACTTCAAAAAAGAGAGCCGTAAACGATTTCCCATTTTATTAATTTCATGACATATACGAATTATTAGCAATAATGGATTTTATTATTTGCTATTATATAAGACATTTTATTTTTATTTTTTTTCTCCGAACTTTTCTCCTTCTCCTTCTCCTTCTCCTTCTCCTTTTTCAAATCCTTTTCTTTTTTCAGTTCACTATTTTCTGTAATTGTGCCCCTTTCTTGCTTTGGAGTTGTCATTTTAAGATTTCCAACTCCTTTTTTATTATTTTGATAAGCAATATCAGCTTTATCACGAATAATTTTATTGGATGAAATTTGGTCATTAAAAGCATTGTCAGACGAAAAAAGTGTTGCCCCGTCTTTTAAAGCAATAGTAGGCTTCGGAATTTTGTTGTTTGCGGAATCTTTTGTCTGTGCGTAAGTATTACTACTTAACAGATAAAGGGCAAAAAAAAGACTTACACAGAATGTTTTTAAAACATTAGAATTATTTATTTTTTCCAAAGCAAAAGGAAAATATCTTTTTAGTTTTCACTGAATATTTCCGAATGCAAAACTACATAAGTTTTGTGACTTAAATCATAAAATTAACATAACCATAATGAATATTTTCAATAAATACATTTAAAAAAGCGAAATATTTTATTTAATCAACAATTAAATGAATTAAAATCGTATATATTAATGAAAAGAATTTAACGCCACTGAATTTAAAGTAAACATTAATTTCAATAATAAGTAAAAGCTTTTCCATCTTACTCAAATGAATAAAAAAACACTTCTTTTGAAGTGTTTTAAATCAAATTTAATTTTAAAATCTAAAGTCTTCAATACTACCAAACATTACCGTTAAAAACTGCTAAAAGTTTTTTTGTAGTATCATTCCCGGAACCGGATGCGGATTGGCAACTTTTGGTAAGAAAATCACCTTATTGGCATCTTCCAAAAATAAATTTCAGAAATACAAGTGACTATATTTATACAATATTTTAAATTATTACTCTACACTTCTATTCTAATGTAGATACTAAAAAAAGAAGCGACAAACTTAGTTTGTCGCTTCTCTTATATCTAAAAATTGAAAATTATTTCAATTCTACTTCAGCACCAGCTTCTTCAAGTTGTTTTTTAAGAGCTTCTGCTTCGTCTTTAGAGATACCAGTTTTGATTGGAGCAGGAGCACCATCTACGATATCTTTAGCTTCTTTAAGACCAGCACCAGTTAAATCTTTTACCAATTTAACGATAGCTAATTTAGAAGCACCTGCAGACTTAAGAATTACATCGAATTCAGTCTTTTCTTCAGCAGCATCACCTGCACCACCTGCAGCAACTACTACTGCAGCAGCAGCTGGCTCAATTCCGTACTCATCCTTAAGGATAGCAGCTAATTCGTTTACGTCTTTTACTGTTAAGTTTACTAGCGTTTCAGCTAAATTTTTTAAATCTGACATTGTTGTAATGTTTTTTTGTTGATTATTTATCTATTTTTTTGAGTGTAATTATTCAGCAGCTGGAGCTTCTCCTTCTGCAGCAGCTTCTGGAGTTTCAGTAGCTGGAGTTTCTTCTTCAGCAGGAGTTGCAACTTCTTCAGTCGCCGCTTCTCCAGAAGCTTCAGATTTGTTTTGAAGAGCAGAAACGACTCTTTGGATTGGAGACTGAAGCAATCCGATGATTTCACCGATCATTTCTTCTCTAGACTTAATGTTTGCAAGTGCACCTAAGTTCTCGTCACCAACATAGAAAGTTTCCTGAAGATAAGCAGACTTCAATGCTGGTTTCTCTTCTTTCTTTCTGAATCCTTGAATTAATTTTGCAGGAGCGTTTGCTGTTTCAGAAATTAAAATAGCAGAGTTTCCTTTAAAAGTAGGGAACATTTCAGAGTAATCTACTCCTTCCATTTGTTCCATTGCTTTTTGCAAAAGTGTATTTTTTACTACTTTTACTTTGATATTTTGCTTGAAAGCCTGTCTTCTGAAATCAGAAGATTTAGCAGCGTTCAAACCTTCTAGATCTGCTACGTAAACTACTTTTGCATCCTGAAGCAAATCTTTGATCTCTTGTATTGCTACAACTTTTTGGTCTTTTGTCATTGTCTTAGGATTTATAATTAGTTAACAGATTTAGTATCGATTGCAATACCAGGACTCATTGTAGAAGACAAATAAATAGACTTCACGTAAGTTCCTTTTGCAGCAGTCGGCTTCAACTTGATTAATGTCGAGATTAATTCCTGAGCATTTTCTTTAAGTTTAGCAGCATCAAAAGACACTTTACCGATACCAGCGTGGATGATACCATATTTATCTACTTTGAAATCGATTTTACCAGACTTTACTTCAGAAACTGCTTTCCCGATTTCCATCGTTACAGTACCTGATTTAGGGTTTGGCATAAGACCTCTTGGTCCTAATACTCTACCCAATGGTCCTAATTTACCCATTACAGCTGGCATTGTTACGATAACGTCAACATCTGTCCAACCTTCTTTGATTTTTTGTAAATACTCATCAAGACCAACATAATCAGCACCAGCTTCTTTAGCTTCTGCTTCTTTATCCGGCGTTACAAGAGCAAGAACTTTAACGTCCTTACCAGTTCCGTGAGGAAGAGATACTACACCTCTTACCATTTGGTTTGCTTTTCTTGGATCTACACCTAGTCTAACAGCGATATCTACAGACGCGTCAAACTTTGCGAAATTTACTTCTTTTACCAAAGCAGATGCTTCGTCAAGATTATAAATTTTGTTTTTTTCTACTTTGCTTAAAGCTTCTTTTTGCTTCTTCGTTAATTTTGCCATTTCTCTAAGTTTTAAGCGTTAGTTGGTTTAGTTCCTGTTACTCTCAATCCCATAGATCTAGCAGTACCTGCAACCATAGAAAGAGCTGAATCCAAAGTAAAGCAGTTTAGGTCACTCATTTTATCTTCAGCGATCTTTTTTACCTGATCCCAAGATACAGCACCTACTTTGTTTCTGTTTGGTTCTCCGGATCCACCCTTGATTTTAGCCGCATCCATCAACTGGATTGCTGCAGGAGGAGTTTTAATTACGAATTCAAAAGATTTGTCTTCGTACACTGTAATTACTACAGGTAAAACTTGTCCTGGCTTATCTTGAGTTCTTCCGTTAAATTGTTTACAAAACTCCATGATGTTCACACCTGCAGAACCCAAAGCTGGACCTACTGGTGGAGAAGGGTTAGCTGCGCCACCTTTCACCTGAAGCTTTACCATTTTAAAGACTTTTTTAGCCATTTTTTATTTTTTAAATTTGAATAATTAATGAGTTTGGAAGCATTATTATTCAGCAGGTTATCCATTCTCACATTAGATAATCCTACTTTTCGGACTGCAAAATTATAAAATATTTTTGAAATAGCAAACGGAATGAGTTGATTTTTAGAAAGATTTACTTTTTATTTTTTCATAAATTTACTTACCAAACAATAATTTATGAAACATTACTTTATATTTTTGATGTTCATCTTTTCTTCAACATCATTTTTGAAGGCTCAGAATGAATTCATCACAGTATGGAAACCAAGCAATACCGGCATTATACCATCACAAAGTACTTCTACCCAAATCTATTTTCCAGGTGTGGGAAATAACTATACAATTTATTGGGAGGAAGTGGGATATCCTGCGCATAATGCAACAATTAACAATGTAACTTCTGCTCTTAATGTACCTTTGCTCATTGATTTGGGAATGCTTTAAATCCCATTCCCACAAATGCCACTTATGAACTAAAAGTTAGGCAGGGCAGCGGAAATTTCCACAGAATATGCTTCTATGCTCCTACTCTTATTTACAGAGGAGACAGCCATAAAATCATCAATATAAAACAATGGGGAGACATTGCATGGTCTAGTATAGAAAGGGCTTTTCATTTTTGTAATAATATGGATGTGACCGCTACAGATTTGCCTAACCTTACCCAACTAAACAACATGAATGGGATGTTTTTCGACTGCAATTCTTTAGTTGGAAATATCACATTTGGAAATTGGAATGTTTCTAATGTAACCAATTTCTCTCAATGCTTTACAAATACCTATTTATTTAACCAGCCTGTTAATAATTGGAATATGTCTAATGCTGTAAATATTTCATATATGTTTGGCGGGTGTAATTCATTTAATCAACCTGTAGGAGTTTGGGACACCTCAAATGTTCAGGATATGTCGGGAGTATTTTTCAATAATCTTATATTTAACCAACCTTTATCTAATTGGAATACCTCTAGAGTTACCAATATGTCTGCACTTTTCTCTGATACAGAAGTTTTTAACCAACCTATTGAGAATTGGGATACTTCTAAGGTTACGAATATGAGTTATCTTTTTTCTAGTAGTAAAATGTTTAACCAACCAATTCAGAACTGGGATACATCTAAAGTTATCAATATGCAGGCTATGTTTCTCAACACAGAATCATTTAATCAGCCCATCAACAACTGGAATACATCTTTGGTTACCGATATGTCTGCTATGTTTAGAGAAACCGACAGCTTCAATCAGCCGATTTCTAATTGGAATACTTCATTGGTTACCAACATGAAAGATATGTTTGCCAATGCCACAAAGTTCAATCAACCCATAGGCAACTGGAATATTTCACTTGTTACCGACATGAGCCATATGTTTTTTGGAGCATTGCTTTTTAATCAACCCATAGGAAGTTGGAATACTTCTAACGTTACCAATATGTTTTCTATGTTTAGTAATGCACCGGTATTTAACAGGCCATTAACGAATTGGAACACTTCTTCTGTAAACGATATGAGAATGATGTTTAAACAAGCATCATCTTTCAACCAAAATTTAGGTTTCTTAAACTTGAGCTCCGTAGTGCAACTTACTTCGATGCTTGATCTTTCTGGTTTATCTTGCACCAATTATAATTCAACCCTTCAAGGATGGTCTGCTAACAATCTAACACCTTCTAATTTATCTTTAGGCGCTTCGGGACTGAAATATTCTACAACACAAGCAACTGCATCACGAAATAATCTTATAACCAATAAAAGCTGGATTATAACAGGTGATTATTTCGATGCTGAATGCGATCCTCTTTCTACATCTGAAAGCACAAAAACTCAATTATCCCTTTATCCAAATCCGGTTAAAAATAAACTATTTTTCTCTGAGAAACTTACTGATATCGCAATTTTCACAATAGACGGCAGGCTCTTAATTAAAAAAAATAATGGAAATGATATTAATCTTTCTGAGTTACCGAATGGAATATACATTTTGAAAGCAGAAACCCAGACGAAAGAAAAGATAATAAGAAAGATTATTAAAGAGTAAATAATCGCACAAAATTCTATTGAGATTGAAAAAATTGTTTCTTTTAAGCTGAAATTTCTTTATTAAAATATAGTGGTTTATAACTATAGAAATAATTTATTTAACTTGAGTTCTGGATAAGATAAATTTAAATTACTGATTTTAAAATCTATTATTATTAAAACGCAAAGGTAAACGATGCAATATTTACTTTATCAAAAACTTTGTTTAGCTCTGCGTTTTATAAATTCTAGTCTTGAACTCACTTTTTTTTAACTGAACTTCAAAAAACATGAAATTCAAGCAATAAAAAAACCGTTCATATTCTGAACGGTTTTTCTATTATTTATAAGTAAAAGTTATACTTTTTCTACTTGCATATAGCTTAATTCCATTGGAGTTTTTCTTCCGAAAATTAAAACTGAAACTTCAATTTTCTTTTTATCCTCAAGAATTTTTTCTACAGTTCCGTTGAAGCCGTTGAATGGTCCATCAACAACCTTAACATTTTCACCTACTATGAATGGAATTTCTGCGTCTGTAGCAAATTCAGAAAGTTCATCCATTCTGCCTAGCATTCTGTTAACCTCAGATTTTCTCATTGGTACAGGATCTCCTCCCTTAGTAAGGCTTAAGAAAGAAATAACACCAGGAATATTTTTAATGATGTGAGGAATTTCTCCCATTAAATCTGCTTCTACCATTAGATAACCAGGATAATATGGCTTTTCTTTTGGCACTTTTTTCCCATTTCTAAGCTGAATAACCTTTTCCATAGGAATAACTACCTGAGTTACATACTGCTCAAACCCTAAACGTTTGATTTCTGTCTCAATATAGTTTTTCACTTTATTTTCCTGTCCGCTGATCGCTTTCAGCACATACCATTTCAATTCGCTCATTATGGAAAATATCTTTTATTAGTTGAAGCTGTTGATCAAAATTCCTATAATGTTGCTGATTGCTTTAGAAAACAATTCATCAACTCCGAAAGTAAAAAGAGACAAAATTACAGTAGCTACAGTTACTACGATTGTAGAAGACTGCAAATCTGCCCATTTTGGCCATTCAACTTTATGTCTGAATTCGTTATAAGAACCTTTTAAAAAATCGACAAATGAACTCATAATTTATATTTGCACGGGCACAAGGATTCGAACCCTGATCAACGGTGTTGGAGACCGGTATCCTACCATTGGACGATGCCCGTAGATTAAAAGCTTCCGTAAGACTTTCCTTACGGAAGCTTTTTGTATTTTAATTAATTACTCGATGATTTCAGTAACCTGACCAGCACCTACTGTTCTACCACCTTCTCTGATCGCGAATCTAAGACCCTCGTTAAGAGCGATTGGTTGTAACAATTCTACTGTAATAGTTAAGTTATCACCAGGCATTACCATTTCTACACCTTCTGGTAAGAAGATCTCACCTGTAACGTCAGTAGTTCTTACATAGAACTGAGGACGGTATTTGTTGTGGAATGGAGTGTGACGTCCACCTTCTTCTTTAGAAAGGATATAAACCTCAGCTTTGAATTTTTTGTGTGGTTTAACAGAATCTTTCTTAGCGATAACCATACCTCTCTTGATGTCAGTTTTTTCAATACCTCTCAACAATAGACCTACGTTATCACCAGCTTCACCTCTGTCTAGGATTTTTCTGAACATCTCAACCCCTGTAATTGTAGAAGTTAATTTTTCATCACCCATACCAACGATATCAACTGGATCACCAGTATTGATAACACCAGCCTCGATTCTACCAGTTGCTACAGTACCTCTACCTGTAATAGAGAATACGTCTTCAATTGGCATCAAGAATGGCTTATCCTGATCTCTTACAGGCTGCTCGATCCAAGTATCAACTGCATCCATTAATTCTTCAACAGTTTTGAACCACTTATCATCAGAGTTACCTTCAGTTGCTGCAGTAAGAGCACCAAGAGCAGACCCTTGGATTACTGGAGAGTTATCTCCATCATATTCGTAAGTAGATAATAAATCTCTAAGTTCTAATTCAACAAGCTCTAAAAGCTCAGCATCATCCACCATATCCACTTTGTTCATGAAAACAACGATTCTTGGTACGTTTACCTGACGGCAAAGAAGGATGTGCTCTCTAGTTTGAGGCATTGGCCCATCAGTTGCAGCACATACTAAGATAGCTCCATCCATCTGAGCAGCACCAGTTACCATGTTCTTTACGTAATCCGCGTGACCTGGACAGTCAACGTGAGCATAGTGTCTGTTAGCAGTTTCATACTCGATGTGAGCAGTATTAATAGTGATACCTCTTTCTTTTTCTTCTGGAGCAGAGTCAATCGCAGAGAAGTCTTTTTTCTCAGCAAGACCCTTACTAGCTAATACAGCAGAAATAGCTGCAGTAAGTGTAGTTTTACCATGGTCAACGTGACCAATAGTACCAATGTTCAAGTGTGGTTTGTTACGATTAAACGTTTCCTTTGCCATGATTTAAATTATTTATTTTATTGTTTTATTCAAATTTTCGGTGTGCAAATATAATGAATTTTTATATACCAAAATCTTTTTATCGAAAAAAGTTTAATATTCAAACCCAGTAAAGTTACAAACCTCATCATTTCTGTAAACAGAACTGCAAATTTAAACAAAAAATATGATAAAAAAAATTGCAGTTCTAAAATCAGTAATGATTTTCTTCACTATATGTTCTAATTAACTTCATTTTAACGATAATAAAAAAACGTTTTAATAAAGATAATTCCAACAGACGCATTATAAAGGGGTACGAAATGGATGTAACTGCATCCAGTTTTTATTAGTTAATTTCATCATTTTAAATAATTTCAGATTTTTTGCTGCGGTTAAAAATCCAGAAAATAATAGGAAAAATAAGAAGGGTAAGAACGGTAGCCGTAATCAGCCCACCAATAATTACAATCGCCAAAGGTTTTTGAGATTCTGAGCCAATTCCCGTAGATAATGCCGCCGGCATAAGCCCTATGGATGCCATTAATGCAGTCATAATAACTGGTCTCGTACGCGATTTCACTCCATTTAAAATCGAATTGTCCAGCGACAGACCATTTTTAACATTCTGATGAAATTCTGTGATGAGAATTACGCCATTCTGTATGCAGATTCCGAGTAAAGCAATCATTCCAACACCTGCAGAAATTCCAAAATTCATGTGGGTGATGTGAAGTGCGATAATCCCCCCAATGAGAGCAAAAGGTACGTTTGCCAATACCAAAAGAGAATCTTTCATGTTCCCGAAAAGAATGAACAACAGAAAAAATATCCCCAAAATACTTATTGGAACCACCTGAGTAAGTCTTTTTGTTGCCCTTTGCTGGTTTTCGAACTGACCCGTCCAGCCAATTTTGTATCCTTCTGGTAAAGTTATTTTATCAACTTCTTTCTGTGCATCGGAAATTGTTCCACCCAAATCTCGATCTCGGATGGAAAATTTCACACCAATATATCTTTTGATATCATCGCGGTAAATGAAAGCAGCCCCGTTATTTTTCTCAATATTGGCAACTTCTTTCAGGGGAATCATGGTTCCATCCTGTGTCGGAATCATTAATGATGCAATATCATTTTCGTCTTTTCTATACTCTTCAGAATATCTCAGTCTTATGGGAAATTTTCTTTCTCCGTCATACATTTCGGAAGCAGTTTTTCCTCCAAAAGCCATCTCCAGAACAGTTTGTGCATCTTCGGGCATCACGCCGTACGCCGCCATTTTATTTCTGTCCCAAACTACATTTACTTCTGGCTGACCGATATTTTTAATAATTCCCGCATCTCGTACTCCATCTACATTTTTTATTGATTTTAAAACTTTTTCGGCCAACTCATCTAATGTCTGAAGATTATCACCATATATTTTAATTCCGTTTTCAGCTTTAAAACCGGCAACTGCTTCTGCAACATTATCTGAAATGGGCTGTGAATAATTGAACGTTATTCCCTGATAGTTTCTGAGCTTTTTATCTATATCCTCAATGAGCTGTTCGTAATTAATTTTACGTTTCCACTCGTTTTTAGGTTTCAAATTGACGGCAAACTGTACAAATCCAAATCCATTAGGGTCGGTTCCGTCATTACTTCGTCCTGTTTGAGACAAAACATCGGTAACTTCCGGAACACTCATAATATCTTTTTTCAAAATATCGGCTGTTTTTAGAGATTCTTTTAATGAAGAACTCATCGGCATTTCGGCAGTAATCCAAAGTGAACCTTCATTAAGCTGCGGTAAAAATTCAGTTCCTAAAAATTTAGCAGAAAAAAGACTTACCACCATAAAGCCAATTGCAACCATTAAGCTGAGTTTTTTATTTTTGAATGTAAACTGAAACCCTCTTAAAACAATTCTGTCCCAAAAATTAACAAACGGATTATTTTTTTCCCTTACGTTTTTATTTAAAAGTAAATGAGTAAGTACAGGAACCAATGTGAGGGTAAAGATAAGGGCTCCCATTAATGCAAAACCGAGTGTAAATGCTAATGGAGAAAACATTTTGCCTTCAACTTTCTGAAACGAAAAGATGGGGATCAGCGAAGTAATAATAATTAATTTCGAAAAGAAAATTGCTTTCCCTAAGCCTGTTCCTGTCTGCTTAATCCAACCTGCTTTAGCTAATTTATTGAATCTTTCTTCACCATATTTTTTAGCTTTATGATCGAGCATTACAAAAATCCCTTCAACCATGACGACCGCTCCATCAATAATAATCCCGAAATCTACAGCTCCAAGAGATAAAAGATTGGCACTCATCCCTGCCATTTTCAAGCATAAAAAAGCGAAAAGCAAAGAGAGAGGAATGATGATGGAAACAATAAGTGTTGTTCTCCAGTCTGCCATAAAAATTAACACGATTACGGTTACTAAAACAATTCCTTCCAGCAAATTATGCATTACCGTTTCGGTGGTAAAGTCCATAAGATTGTCTCGATCGTAAAAAGTGACCATTTTTACATCTTTAGGAAGAATTTTTTCGTTCAGCTCCTTTATCTTATCTTTCACACCAACCAGAACTTCTCTTGGGTTCTCCCCTTTTCTCATTACAACGATACCTTCTACGGTGTCTTCATGCTTATTAAGTCCCGCCTGTCCCACTCTTGGTAAAGAACTTTCGTGAACTTCCGCAACATTTTTTACCAAAATAGGATTTCCGTTATCGTTATGAATAGTAATATTGCCAATATCATCTACAGACTGCACGAGCCCGATTCCTCTTACTACATACGCCTGTCCGTTTTTCTCAATAATATCTCCACCAACATTCAGATTGCTTTTGGTAACAGCTTCATATACTTCGAGAGGTGTTAAGCCATATTTATCCAATGCTCTCGGATCGGTACTCAACTCAAAAACTTTTTCCTGACCTCCAAAAACATTAATATCTGCAACTCCGGGAACTCCCCGAAGAGCACGGTCTACCACCCAGTTTTGCAACGTTAAAAGCTCCCGAGAATCTTTTGTTTTGCTTTCTAAGGTATATCTGAAAATTTCTCCGGTCGGTCCATAAGGCGGCTGAACTTCAGGATCTATACCTTCCGGAAGACTTACATTTCGAAGTTGGTTATTCACCATATTTCTGGCAAATGTATCGTCTACCCCGTCATCAAAAAGAATTTTCACAATCGAAAGCCCAAACATGGTTGTGCTTCTCACACTGGTTTTTTTCTGAACCGGACTCATCGCCAATTCTATCGGAGTGGTTACAAAACGTTCCACTTCCTCTGCACTTCTGCCTTCCCATTGGGTAATAATAACAATTTGGGTATTGGTTACATCCGGAAAAGCTTCAATGGGCATATTTTTGAAACTTATGAATCCCGCTATCGCCAAAATACCAACCCAAATAAATGTGAAAGCCTTATTTTTAAGTGAAAACGAGATGATATTTTTTATAAACTTATTCATTTGAAAGATGTTTGGTATCAGATTTTAGTTTTGTTTTAAAAACTGATATTAATTGTATCTTAATGATTTAAAATCAAAAAGAAAATGAAATTTTAAGCTGAATTATTTAACTAAAACCATTAAAAAAATGCATTACAATGGTAAAATTTTAATTTTTCAACGATCTGTAAATTAAAAGCTGATTATTGGTAATTACATTTTCTCCTTCCTGAACGCCCTCTGAAATGTAGGTGATATCTCCTGCCTGTTTCAAAACCTGAATTTCTTTGATTCTTACATCTGTTCTGGATTTAAAAACAACCACATAATTTCTGTCATCATCAAAAATAACAGCCTTAGACGGAATAGAAAGTGCCATCTTATTTTCAGATTTTGAAACTTTTATTGTTGCCTTACTATCGGGAATCAGTAAACCATTGGCATTGTCCAATACCACTCTGGCCTGCATTGCATTGGTTTTTGGATCTATAATTTTGAATATTTTATCAATTTTACCATCAAAAATTTTATCGGGATAAGAAAGTGTAGATACCTGAGCCGGCATTCCTAAACTGATTTTATCTATATCCGATTCGTTAACATTCATAATTGCCCAGACATTTGTAGTATTGGCAACATCAAAAATATTTTCGCTCCGGTCGCTTCTCAACTGCATATCTTTATTGATGTCTTTATGAACAATATATCCGCTAATAGGTGCTAAAACGCTATAAATATTGCCATTTTTAACATTGTAAACCGTACTTACCGCACTTGCTCTCTGCAACTGATCCTGTGCTTTCTGAAGCTGGCTTTTAGCTTCCAAAACTTCTCGTTCTGTAGTAAGCTTTCCTTCATACATTTCTTTGGCAACCCGAACATTATTTTTAGCAACTACAAGATCTGTTTTCGCATCGCTAACATCTTTCTGGATTTCTGCCAATTCCGTACTTCTTATTGTTGCCAAAACCTGTCCTTTTTTTACATAATCTCCCAGTTCTACATTTACACTCATCACATTTCCTCCAACCAAAGGATAAACATCAATGTAAGAATTGGCATCAGCGGCAATTTTCCCATAAAAACTGTAAAAATCTTCTATTTGGCTTTTTTCTACTTTTGCGGTAGAAATAGATTCCAACATCGTATTACTGAGTTCAAAACCTTTTGGATCAGGCATTTTTGCAATTTCCGGCTTTGAGCATGACCATAACAATAATGCTGAAATTAAGGATATCATTATTTTTTTCATTGTAGATGATTATTTTAGACGCAATACGTCTTAATTTTAAATATTAATAGAAAATTTTGGTTTGTACTAATTGCTTAAGTTTTTCGGCAGCCTGAATCAGTTCATTTTTCATGTCATAAATCTGAAGTGCTGTCTGGCGGTAGCTTTCCATAAAATCTGTAAATTCTATAAGACTCACATTTCCGTTTCTGAAATTTTTCAGCATTCCGTTATAAACCAGATCAAGATTATCCAAGTCGGTCGATTTTATTTCAGCAAGCTGGTCGAACTGGTTTTTCCACATTTGGTATGCAGCCTGAACTTTGGTCTCCAAATCAAGTTTTTGGAATTCGGCATTTTTTTGATTTTGCTTAATGGCATATTTGGCTTTCTCTACATTGCCTCTGTTACTTTTCCAAAGAGGCAGAGGAATTCCTACTTTTAAATTAATTTCATTGTTAAAAGTTCCTGAAGCCTGATCGTATTCGGCTCCCACAGTAAGATCGGGAACATTTAAAGATTTTTGCCACAAGGCATATAATTGAGAATTTTCAATCAGTTTCAATCCAAAAAGATAATCTGCGTTGTTTTCTATCGCTTTTCTTTTAAGATCTTCTTCGTTGCCGAAAGGTTGTGATGCAAGAATTTCTTTGGCTTCGTTATCAGAAATTTCGGGTTCTACACCTTCAGAAATTCCGGTAAGAACTTTCAGGTTCTGTTCAAATTCAAGAATATTTTTATTGATTTCAATTTTATCATTATTCAACTGAATCACAATACTTTGTAACCGAACCTCATCTTTCAGAGAAACATTTCCTTTTGCAGACTGAATTTTATACGCTTTCAGCAAATCATTCATATACCCAAGCTGCTTGTTGATATTTTCAAGTTTGAGTTTTTCGTAATAAAGATTATAATAATTGGTACGAAGCTGTGTACGCAATTCTACAAGAAGCTGAGAAAACTGAAGCTGTGCCAATTCTTTATTAGATTTTGCAAAGGCAATTTCATTCTTTTTTTTGCCTCCCATGTAGATGAGCTGGCTCACTTCCAGTCCTTTTGCTTTATTAACATTTAAAAAACGTTTTCCTTCAGGGTTGTATCCATTGATGTAACCACTTATTTGAGGAAGTTCCCATATTTTAGCCTGCAAAACATCGGCATCTGCCATATTTATGCTGTACTGTTCCGCCAAAAGCTGAAGATTATTTTGCTGAAAGGCATTTTCACACTCCAAAAGTGACATTTGCTGCTGTGCTGAAAACAAGGAAGATATCATCACCAACAGTCCTGCAATTTTGTTCATTTCTCTAAATTTTGAGACAAAAATGCCGTTATACGATTAAAAGTAACTTAAATGAACCTTAAAAAAATATTAAATTCTAAGATAAAGAACCATTGATGATTAGGTTTCTTTGAAAAAGAAAAAGATAATGCAGCAATTATAAAACTACTTATTGAAAACTATAGTGAACTCGTTTTGATTGTCTAAAGGCGAAGTGTAAATAATATCTGCACCGTGATATTCTAAAATTCTTTTTACAATTCTTAAACCCAAGCCGGAACCGGAAATATTCTGAGAATTATTTCCACGCATAAAAGCCTCGAAAAGTTTCGGCTGTTCTTCTTTAGAAATTGTCTTTCCTTCTGAATTTACCTGAACAAAAATTTGGTTATCTGTTTCTGTAATTAGAATTTTCGCTTCTGCGTTGTCCGAATAAACGGCTGCATTTTTAAGCAAATTGATAAATACGATGGTGAGCAAAGAAGAAACTCCATTAATGGTTAAGAAAGCATTTTCTTCATTATTTTCAGAAATAAGAAAGTCCATTTTAAGTTCTGAATAGCTTTTTTTAACGGTTTCGAAAGACTCAAAAATAACTTCATCTATTCGTACTTCTTCATAAATGCTCTGTATATTTTCTTTATCGAATTTTGTAAGCAGCATTAAAGAATTGGTAAGATCGGAAAGCTGATAAACATCTTTCAGCATCTGTTTCAGAGAAGAAACAGTTTGCGGAGAATGCTCGCCAAATTTAATAAGATTTTCGAGCTGAAATGCCATTCTGGTAATGGGTGTACGAATTTCGTGAGAAGCACTTGCCGTAAAATCTTTCTGCGACTGAAAAACATCATTCAGTCTTACAATCATGGTATTAAAAGACTGTGCTAGAATGCTTATTTCATCATTCGACTGCTCTACGGGGATTTGAGTGGTTAATTTATGAGCTGTAACTTCAGAAATTTCTTTATTCAAATCTTCCAAAGGTTGAAGAAATTTACCCATAAAATAATATGAGAAGAACCCGATAAGCAAGGTACATGTTATAAAGGCAGTAATTAAAAGATATTTAAGATACTCCAGTTTAGATTTCCCATTGGTGTCGTAAGCACTGGTAAGAATATAATAGTTTTCTCCATTTATTTTTTTCAGAGAAGCATATACTTCGGGAATAGATTCTTCGGTGTAAATATCTTTTTTCTGGTCTAATTCCGCAAGCAGATTCTTATCCCAAGTTACTTTCTGATCTTTTATGGTACTGTAAATAAGCTCTTTCTCACCATTAAAAATAAGAATCGTTTCATTTAAAAGAAAGTTATCTGAATTTTCATTAAAAAAGATAGGGGCTTCTTGTTCGAAATTTTTAGATTTCGAAATAAAATTGGTAGTAAACCCTAGTCGTCTTACAAATCTTTCCTTGAATTCTTCCCGGCGGAAGTCGTTGAAAGATATATAAATAATAATAAGTACAACCCCAAATAGCAACGAAAACGATACACTTAACGTAAGTGCAATCTTTCTTTTTAAAGACATTTACAATGGGTTTAAGTAATATCCAAATCCAGAACGTGTATGTATAAGTTTTACTTTATATTCTCTGTCTATTTTTTTTCGTAGAAAATTAATGTAAACCTCCACTGTATTGGTATTGGTATTAAAATTATGTTCCCAAACATTTTCTGTAATTTGCTGCTTAGAAACCGTTCTGCCCTGTGCTTCTGCAAGATATACCAAAAGCTGAAATTCTTTTAATGTTAAAGCAATCTCATTTCCTGAACGGAAAACCTTTTGCTCCGTTTTATTAATTATCAAATCATCAATCCTTATAATATCGGCATCCACACTTTCGGAAGGAACTTTTCTTCTTAATAAAGAATTAATGCGTAAAAGCAATTCTTCAAACTGAAAAGGCTTTACCAGATAATCGTCTGCAAGTCTTGTAAAAGCATCTTTTTTATCAGAAATATCTCCGTAAGCCGAAATAATAATGATGGGCGTATTTTTATCGAACGAACGAATGGTTTGGCAAACATCCAGCCCATTCATTTTGGGAACATTAATATCCATTAAATACAAATCGTAATAATTGTTTTTTATCTGACGAAGAAAAGTTTCCCCATCATAAATTTTATCACAATTGAAATTATTGGATTCTAAAAACTTACTCAGTTCCGCGGAGAGAATTAAATCGTCTTCCAGTAAAAGAATATTCATGAATAAATTATTTATGACGAATTTACTGAATTTTAAATTGAATTTCCGAAATTTTAAATCTGATGAATTACATATATGTTTTCTAAAATCAAGCGTAATGCTGATATTCATCTACAAATATCAGAACAAATATATGATTTTAAACATATTTTGTGCATATTTTAAGTAAATTATATTGAAAATAAGGGATCAGTTTCAAAAGTTGGGGATTAATATTAAAAATTGATATTTTTGCAGAGGATGAAAACAGAAGACCTACTCAAGTTATTATTGCCTGAATACTTA